>CAZYRM010000037.1:0-45497 GCA_964649705.1 uncultured Planctomycetia bacterium | reverse complement strand
GCTGGAGCGGATCGGCGACCAGGCCGTGAACGTCTGCCAGAACACCGAGATCCACATCCAGGGCGCCCCGCTGAAGCCGCTGGTCGACCTCCGTCTGATGGCCGACACGGCGCGACGGATGCTCCGCGAGGCCCTCGACGCCTTCGTCCGGCGCGACGCGGCGATGGCGCAGAAGGTGCTCGACACGGACGACGAGGTGGACGCCCTCAAGGACCAGAGCTTCCGCGCGCTCCTGACGTACATGATGTCCGAGCCGCAGACGATCCCGCGCGCGCTGCCGCTGATCCTGATCGCGCGCAACCTCGAGCGCGTCGGGGACCACGCGACGAACATCGCCGAGGAGGTGATCTACCTTGTCCAGGGCCGCGATGTGCGCCATCATCACGAGGAGACCCGTCGGGCGTAACCGATGCCGAAGACAATCCTGGTCATCGACGACGAGCCGGACCTGGTTCGCCTCCTCGACTACAACCTGACGCAGGCCGACTACCTCGTCCTCACGGCCCGCGACGGGAAGGCCGGGATCGAGGCCGCGCACCGCCATCACCCCGACCTCGTCATCCTCGACGTCATGATGTCGGGGCTCGACGGCTGGGAGGTCGTCAAGCGCCTCCGCGCGGACACGGACACCGCGCAGGTCCCCGTCCTCATGCTCACCGCGAAGGCCGAGGAGCCCGACCGCGTGCTCGGCCTGGAGCTCGGGGCCGACGACTACGTGACGAAGCCGTTCGGCGTCAGGGAGCTGCTCGCGCGCGTGAAGGCGCTCCTGCGCCGGCGGGAAGCCGCCTCCAAGCCGACCGAGGTGCTCAAGGTCGGCGACGTCGTGGTCGACTCCGGCCGCCGGCTCGTGACGGCGGGCGCGGACGAGGTGGACCTCACCGCGACGGAGTTCAACCTGTTGCGCGCGCTCGCGGAGCGGCCCGGGAGGGTCATGACGCGCGAGCAGCTCATCTCGCTCGCCTGCGGCGAGGACGCCGCGGTCGTCGACCGCACGATCGACGTCCACGTGGCGGCGGTCCGACGGAAGCTCGGCAAGCGCGGCGAGCGGATCGAGACGGTCCGCGGCGTCGGCTACCGGCTGAGGGAGTGAGCGATGTTCCGCCGGCTCTTCGCCGCGTTTTTCGCGCTCCTCCTCGTCTCCCTCGTAATCGCCGGCGTCCTTTCCGCGCGATCGACGCGGGAGCGCGTCCTCGCGGAGATGGAGGCGCGCCTCGTTGCGGAAGCGGAGCTTCTGAAGGCCGTCGTGCGCGCGGAGTCCTCCCCCGTGAGGCTCCAGGCAGCGCTCTCCGACCTGGCGGCCCGATCCGATGCGCGGTTCACCGTGATCGCGGCGGATGGGAACGGCCTCGCAGACTCGCTCGTCGCTCCCCCGGGGACGGAGGACTACAACGCTCGGCAGGAGGTCTCCTCCGCGCGTCGGACGGGCCGCGGGACCGAGGTCCGCTACAGCGACACCGTCCGGTACGAGATGATGTACCACGCGGAGCTGGTCGAGGCTGCGCGCGCCGACGGGGCGGTCGTTCGCGTGGCCCTCCCGCTCACGCGGGTCCGGGAGGAGCTGGGCGCCCTGTACCGGGGGCTCGCCGTCGTCTTTCTCGTCGCCGCCGCCGCCGGAGCGGGCGTGACGTGGACGCTCGCCCGGTGGTTGACGCGCCCCCTCCGCGAGATTCGCTCGATTGCGGAGGCCATCGCCCGAGGAGACTTGTCGCGCCGCGCGCCGCTGGGGGGCCGCGACGAGGTCGCAAGCGTGGCGATGGCGATCGACCGGATGTCGGAGGAGCTCGGCTCGCGCATGGCCTCGCTTCGCGCCGAGTCCTCCAAGCTGGAGGCGATCCTCTCGAGCATGCGCGAGGGGGTCCTGGCCGTGGACCGCGACGGGGGCGTGCTCCACTGCAACCGCGAAGCCTGCGAGCTCTTCGGCCTCTCGTCCCCTCCGATCGGCCTGAAGGCCTGGGAAGCGATCCGCCTCCCGGAGGTCCAGCGCGTGGTCCACGACGTCCTCGACGGGCGGCCCGAGGCCGCGATCGAGGCGGAGGTCAGGGCGCGTGTGGTCTCGGTGCGAGTGACCCCGGTCCGCGATCGCGGCGGGGCCGTGATCGTTGCCCACGATGCGACGCAGGAGCACCGCTACCATGCGCTGAGGAGGGAGTTCGTGGCAAACGTCTCGCACGAGCTCCGCACACCACTCTCTCTCGTCCTCGGGTACGTGGAGACCCTGCGCGCCGGGGCCCTTTCGGACCCCGAGCGGGCCGCGGAGTTCCTGGGCACGATCGAGACCCACGCCCGGCGCCTCGCGGCAATCGTGGACGACCTCCTCGACCTCTCCCGCCTGGAGTCCGGGGGGCAGGCGCTCAAGCCCCGGTCCGTGGACGTCGCCGCGCTCCTCAGGAGGATCGGCGACGCGCTCCGTCCGCTGGCCGAGAAGCGGCGGCAGGACCTGACGATCGACCCCTCTCCAGCCGCGGGCGACCTCGTTGCCGACCCGGACATGCTCGAACGGGCCCTCTCCAACCTCGTCGACAACGCGATCAAGTACACGCCCGAGGGGGGGAAGATCCGCCTGTCGTCGCGCGCCGACGGCTCGAAGGTCCTGTTCGAGGTCGAGGACAACGGAATCGGGATCCCTGAGGCGGACCAGCCGCGGATCTTCGAGCGGTTCTACCGGGTGGACAAGTCGCGCTCCCGCGAGCTGGGCGGGACGGGGCTTGGCCTCGCCATCGTGAAGCACGTCGCGCAGCTCCACGGCGGTGGCGTCTCCGTCCGCAGCCGCCCCGGCGAGGGGACCTGCTTCACGCTCGTGCTACCCCGCCCCGGCGCCGTCCTTGAGCACCGCAGCCACGCGGGCGCGTAGCTGGTCCTGGATGACCTGCACCGGGGCCCGGGCATCGACGATCTCGAATCCGTGTTCGGCGGCCATCGCGTCGAACTCCCGGAGGATCAGCGTCTGGTACTGACGGAAGCTCTCGAACAGGTCCTGCCCCAGGTCCATGTCCATCCCGCTCTCCCAGTAGTCGAGCCCACCGCTTTCGAGGACCCGCGGGATCAGCGTCTCCAGGTCGATCTTGAGGTACAGGACCAGGTCCGGGACCAGGGCGATTCCGAAGAGACGGCTGAGGTAGTCCTTCGTCAGCCCACGCACAGCGCTCCGCGCGATCGCCGTGTAGATGTAGCGGTCGCAGAGGACCACGAAGTCCGACCGAAGCGCCGGGATGATCACGTTCTCAAGGCGATCCGCGAAGTCCGTCGCGTAGAGGAGCGTGTACGTCAGGTGGTTGAGCATGTTCCCGCTCTTCGCGGCCTCGATCGAGCTGGAGACCAGGTTCGAGCGCGTCCACCCCGTCGTCACCACCGCGTACCCCTGCAGCTCGATCCACTGCTGCAGGAGCCCCATCTGCGTCGACCGCCCCACGCCGTCGGTCCCCTCCACGACGATCAGCTTTCCGCGGAGGTCCTTCGTCGAGACGTACGGGAGTCCGGCCCCGAAGTAGCGCCTCTCCATCACTGCCCCTCCCGCGTATAGAGCCGCGGCATGCGCTCGATGTGGCGCCTCGTCGTGTACCCCTCCATCGCCTTCATCGTCTTCGCCCGCACGATCCGCTGCTGCTCGTTCACGGGGAGCGTCGCGTCGATCACCTCGAATCCGACCTCCGAGGCCATCGCGTCGTAGGCCTGCAGGATCCGCGACTGGAAGAGGCGGAAGCTCTCGCCGATGTCGCCCGAGAGCCCCAGGTCCATCCCCGCCTCGTAGTACTTCAGCTTGACGCGCCCCGTGAGGATCCGCTTCATCGCCACCTCGATGGGGACGCGGAAGTAGAACGCCACGGTCGGGCGCACGGCGAAGCGGTAGAGGTTCCTCACCCACTCGGGGTCCATCCCGCGCACCGTGTCCCGTGCGAAGGCCGTGTAGATGTACCGGTCGCCGAGGACCAGCATCCCGGCCTTGAGCGGCGGCAGGATCTGGTACGTGAACCGGTGCGCGAAGTCCGTCGCGTGGAGGAGCGAGAACGTCGTCGGCGTCAGCGTCTGCTTCCTCTTCCCGCGCTTCGTCGTGTCGCGCACCAACTCCGAGGAGTTCCACTCCGTGAAGATGAGCGGGATCCCTTCGCTCTCCAGGAACTTCCTGAGGAGCATGAGCTGGGTGCTCTTGCCCGAGCCGTCGATCCCCTCGACGACGATCAGGCGGCCCGGATACACGGCAGGTGCGAACGGTTCCATCTCGACCTACGACTTTCTCGAGACCTCGAAGACGATTTCGCGCCCGAGGACCTCCTCGAGCATATCGGCCCTCTGGCGCGCCGCCCACAGCTCGATGGCGGGGTCGTCGCGCGTGGAGAGACGCAGCGTGACACGCTTCGGCCGGACCACGGCGCGGACCCCCTCGACGACCGAGAAGTGGCTCCGGTCGAGCGAGTCCGCCACGCGGAGGACGGCGGTGAGCACGATCACCGTCCGTCGCTCGCGCGGCGCGAGGTCCCGCATCTCCGGGTCCCTCCGCCGCGGCTGGCGCTTCCGGTGGTAGCGCACCACGGCCGCCATGACGTCGACCTCCTCGGGCGAGAACCCCGGCATCTCGGAGTTCTTGATGAGGTACCAGCCGTGGCGGTGGTGGGCCTCGTACCCGATATGATAGCCGATGTCGTGCAGGATCGCCGAGTACTCCAGGAGCTCGGCCGCCGCGGGGTGGAGGTCGCGCTGGAGCGGGAGCTGCTCGAACAGGAGGCGCGCGAGCCTCCCCGCCTGACGCGCGTGCTTCTCGCTCGTCTCGCACCGCGCCAGGAGCTGGAGGACCGTCCGCATCCGGACGTTCGGCACCATCGCCTCCATCTCCAGCTTCCGCGCGTTTCGCTCCATGTAGTCGAGGACCACGCCGTCGCGGATGCCGCGGTCGCAGAGGGCCACCTCCTCGAGCTTCGTGCCCCGGAGCACTTCCAGCAGGAGACACGCCCCCGGCAGGACGAGGTCCTTCCGATCCGGGTCGAGCCCCTTGATCTCCGACAGCTCCTTCGGGTCCGCCTCCGCAAGCCGCTCGTGCAGGTCCTTGAGGTCGTCCTCGTCGTACTGGAACCCCGTCGCGCCGACGAGGGGGCGATCGTCGCGCTCCTCGCTGATCATCGCGCCGAGGTTGATGAGCGTCCCGGACGTCCCGACGAGGCGGGTCGGGGACAGGCGGCGGACCTCCGAGAGCGTCGACGCCAGCGTCTCGCGCAGGTGCCTGTGGAGCCGCTCGTGGTCCCCGTTGGACGGCGGGCACTTGGGCAGGAAGAGGTCCTTCAGCCGCGCCACGCCAAGCTTGAGGCTCCGGGAGAACGTCATGCCCCGGTCGTTGCCGACGATGACCTCGACCGACCCGCCCCCGACGTCCAGGATGAGCGATGACTTCCCCGAGAGGTCGGCGAAGTGGCGCGCGGCGAGGAAGATGAGCCGCGACTCCTCGTCTCCCGAAACGACTGAGGCCTTCACCCCGGTCTCTCGCTGGATCCGGTCGAGGAAATCGCCGCCGTTCGAGGCCTCGCGGATCGCGGCCGTCGCGAAGGCGATGATCCGCTGGGCCCCGCGGTTCTTGGCGAGCGCGATGAACTGGCGGGCGACCTCGAGGCCGCGCTCCATCTTCTCGGGCTCGATGACGCCCGTCTGGAGTGTCCCGTCGCCCAGCCGCGTCATGTCCTTGTTGCGCCCGAGGACCTCGAAGCTCCGGTCGCGCCCCAGCTCCGCGAGGACCATGTGGATCGAGTTGCTTCCGATGTCGAGCACGCCGAGCTTCACGGGCGCCTCCGCTCGGCGCTGGCCCACAGGGCCCGGGCGGCCTCCAGGAGGCTTCGAGAGGAGGTCTCGACGGCGCGGTCGAGGACCCGCGTGGCGCGGGCGCGCTCCGTCCCCTGCTCGCGCGAGGCCTGGTGGTGCCTTCCCAGCTCGCGCTGGAGGACCTCGAGGTCGTGCCAGCGGCCGAGTCCGCGCTGGACGACGATGAGCAGAGCGGTCGGGAGGCCGAGCAGCTCGAGGACGTAGCGCGACTTCTTCGCCTCGATGCGGAGGCGATGGAGGGCCGCGGGGCCCCTGCCGCGGCGCGCGTGGGCGCTCGCAAGGCGCCCGGAGAGCCCGGCGAGGGCGAGCGGCAGGTCCTCTCCGAAGCGGAGCGACATCGCTCCGGCGGCTCGACGGACCCGCTCGACGAGCCCCCGGCGCCCCGCCCGGCGGACCGCCCGCTTCAGCGTGGCGTCCGCCCCGGGCCGTCGGGCGGCGATCGGCGCGGCCTGAATCCGCAGGCGCCGGGCGTCCGCGAGGGCGACGTCGATCATGCGCCTCTCCCCGAGCGCGCGGCCGAGGGATCGGAGGAGCCGGCGGATCCGCCGGAAGCCGCGACGCCCGCCGAGGAGCCTCCCCGTCCAGACGGCCGCACGGAGGCGGCGCGTGAGGACGCGGAGGTCGTGCACGTCGTCCGCCCTGGCATGCCTGGCCACGCGCGCGAGGAGGCGAGCGAGCCTCTCGGCCGACTCGCGCAGGCAGCGAGCGACCTCCTCGCGCAGGTTCCTCCACGGCGTCGCGCTGGGTGTGATGGCTTCGACTCCGATCGGTTTCCCACGGGGAGGAGGATAGCATCCTCCTCGCGGATCGCCACGTGATCCTGACGGGGCCCATTGCATATCGTGCATGTGAATCGACGGCCAGGGAATGGCAAAGACCCTGCAAAGGCGCCGCGCGTGAGCCTGTTGCGCCCGGAGGAGTACGCGCGGTATCCTGCGGCGGTGAGTGTTCGCCTTCCCGAGGTCCCCTCCGACCGTCGCCTGGCCGCGCTGGCCCGCCGCGTGGTCTCCTGCCGCGCCTGTCCGCGGCTCGTGGAGTACCTGGCGGAGACGAAGCGGCGCTGGCCGGACTTCTGGTGCCGCCCGGTGCCGGGCGTCGGCGACCCGAAGGCGCGCCTCGTCATCGTCGGTCTCGCCCCGGGTCGCCGCGGGTCCAACCGGACGGCGAGGATGTTCACCGGCGACGCCTCGGGGGTCTGGCTCTTCCGCGTCCTCCACGCCACGGGTTTCTCCCCGCGCGAGCGCAGCGAGCGCGCCGACGACGGCCTGGTCCTCGACGACTGTTGGATCACGGCGGCGGCGCGGTGTGCCCCTCCCGGCAACAAGCCTCTCCCCTCGGAGCTCGACGCCTGCCGCCCGTTCCTCGCCGAGGAGCTGCGTCTGCTTCCGAACCGTCGCGTGCTCCTGGCCTTGGGCAAGATCGGTCACGACGCGGTCCTGAAGACCTACGGCGTTCGCCTCTCGGCCTTCCCCTTCTCCCACGGCGCCCATCACGCGCTTCCCGACGGCCGCCTCCTCCTCGACTGCTACCACTGTTCACGCCAGAACACGCAGACCGGCAAGCTGACCTGGCCGATGTTCCTCTCGGTCTTTCGCCGTGCATCTTCCCTCCTTCGCTAGGCAGCCTTGCGCCCTTGCCTCCTTCGTCCTTCGTTGAGAATTGCTCATTGAGCCTTGAGAATTGACATTCCTCTGCATCCTGGTATCCTGTCTCGGCTTTTGCACGGGGACTGTCCCCGCGCTCGATAAACGGCCGTGATTTCCCCTCCGGACCCGCCGGTTTCCCACAGCCGGCCCCGGACGCGGGGCAGGAGTTCTCCATGACATCCGTCTCCGTCAAGGAGCTGCTCGCCGCAGGCGTGCACTTCGGACACCGCGTGTCGCGCTGGAACCCGAGGATGCGTCCCTACATCTTCGGCAAGCGCAATCTGATCCACATCATCGACCTCCGCCAGACGATCCGCGGCCTCGTGACCGCGTGCCACGTGCTGACGGCGCTCTCGAAGCAGGGGAAGGAGTTCCTCTTCGTCGGCACGAAGCGCCAGGCGCGGAGCGTCGTCGAGACGGCCGCGAAGTCCTGCAACCAGCACTACGTGACCGAGCGGTGGATCGGCGGCACGCTCACGAACTACACGACGGTGTCGCACCGCCTCCAGCGCCTCTTCGAGATCGAGAAGATGGAGCAGGACGGGCGGATCGAGATGTACGGCAAGAAGGAGCGGGCGCAGATCATGCGCGAGAAGAGGAAGCTGAAGCGCAACCTCGAGGGGCTCCGGAACATGTCCAAGATGCCCGGGGCGCTCGTGATCGTCGACCCGCGCCGCGAGAAGAACGCCGTGCGCGAGGCGAACAAGCTGAAGATCCCCGTGATCGCGGTCATCGACACGGACGCCGACCCGGGGCTCGTCGACGTGCCGATCCCGGCGAACGACGACGCCCTCCGCGTGAACCAGATCCTCATCTCGCGGCTGGCCGAGGCCGTGAACGGCGGGCGGGCGGCGTCGAGCGCCGTCCCGATCCTGCCGCTCGGCGAGGGGCCCGGCGGCGAGTCCGCTCCGCCCCCGCCCCCGGTCCCGCCGACGGTCCCGCAGGTCTAGAAGAGAGGAAACGGAGAGAGTACCATGGCCATCGACGCGAAGCTGGTGATGCAGCTCAGGAACGAGACCTCCGCGGGGGTCAACGACTGCCGCGAGGCGCTGGAGAAGTCCGAGGGAGACATGGCCAAGGCGAAGGCCTACCTCAAGGAGAAGGGCCTCGCCAAGGGAGCGAAGCTCGCCGACCGCGCCGCCAAGCAGGGGCGCGTCGCCAGCTACGTTCATCAGGCCGACGAGGGCGGGAAGTCCGGCAAGGGCGGCGCGCTGGTCGAGCTGAACTGCGAGACCGACTTCGTCGCGAAGGCGCCGGACTTCGTCGAGCTCGCGCGGATGCTCGCGCAGATCGTCTACGGGTTCGACCCGAAGTACGTCACGCGGGAGCAGATCCCGGCGCCCATCCTCGAGGAGGAGACGGCGAAGTACGCGGACGAAGTGAAGGGGAAGCCGCCCGACATCGCCGCGAAGGTCCTCGAGGCGAAGCTCGTAAAGAACCTGTACTCGAAGCTCGTCCTCCTGGACATGCCGTTCGGGAGCGACGACTCGACGACCGTCGGCGACGTGATCAAGTCGAAGATCGGCACGATGAAGGAGAACATCGTCGTGGGCCGCTTCGCCCGGTTCGAGATCGGCGTCTAGTAGGGGCGGCCCTTGTGGCCGCCCGTCAGGACGGGGGCGAGGGGAGGATTGATGGACAAGCCACGCTACAGCCGCATCCTCCTGAAGCTCAGCGGCGAGGGGTTCTGCCACGAGGGCGGCCGCGGGATCGAGATCGAGGAGGTCCGCTCGGTCGCCCGCCAGGTCGTCCAGGTCTGGCGCCTGGGCGTGCAGGTGGCCGTCGTCGTCGGCGGCGGCAACATCGTCCGCGGGGCCGAGCTCGCGGGCCAGGGGATCAACCAGGCCACCGGCGACTACATGGGGATGTGCGCGACGGTCGTGAACGCCCTCGCGCTCCAGGACATCCTCGAGCACGAGGGGGCGCCGACTCGGGTCCTCACCGCGATCCCCATGGCCGCCGTCGCGGAGCCCTTCATCCGTCGCCGCGCGATCCGCCACCTCGAAAAGGGGCGCGTGGTCATCCTTGCCGCGGGGACGGGCAACCCGCACTTCACGACCGACACGGCCGCGGCGCTCCGCGCGACGGAGATCGGCGCGGAGGTCATCCTCAAGGCCACGAAGGTCGACGGGGTCTACACGGCCGATCCGAAGAAGGACCCCACGGCGAAGAAGCTGGAGGCCATCAGCTACCTGGACGTCCTCAACATGCGCCTGCGCGTGATGGACTCCACGGCGATCTCGATGTGCATGGAGAACAAGATCCCGATCGTGGTCTTCGACCTCAAGAAGGAGGGGAACCTGGTCCGCGTGGTGCTGGACGGTTCAGTGGGGACGACGATCGGCGCGAAGTAGTCTGGGGAGAGACGCATGCCGTACGATGACATCTACCTCGACGCGACGGACAAGATGGAGAAGGCGGCGGAGGTGCTCGTCAACGAGCTGAAGGGGATCCGCACGGGCCGCGCGACCCCGGGTCTCGTGGAGAACATCCGAGTCGACTACTACGGGGCGCCGACGCCGCTCAAGCAGGTGGCGGCGATCTCGATCCCCGACGCGCGCCTGATCGTGATCAAGCCGTTCGACATGAGCTCGCTCGGCGCGATCGAGAAGGCGATCCAGAAGTCCGAGCTGGGGATCAACCCGGCAAACGACGGGAAGCTCCTCCGCCTGGCGATCCCGCCCCTCTCGGAGGACCGCCGGAAGCAGCTCGCCAAGATGGTCAAGGAGATCGGCGAGAAGGCGAAGGTCGCGATCCGGAACGTGCGCAGGGAGGCCATCCGGTCGACAGACGACGAGGAGAAAGAGGGGAAGCTCACGGAAGACCAGAAGATGAAGCTGAAGGAAGAGCTCGACAAGCTGACGAAGGACTCCGAACGGAAGGTCGAAGAGGGGCTGGAGAAGAAGACCAAGGAGATCATGGAGGTCTAGGGAGAGTCACCAGGACTCCGTTGGCAAGTTTCAAGTTGCTCCTTCCTTGAGAATTGCTCATTGAGTCTTGAAAATTGGCCTCCTCTCCAACGCCAACCATTCCCATCCCCATCGGTTCTTCCATCGGGGGTGTAGCTCAGTGGTAGAGCAATGGCCTTTTAAGCCATGGGCCGGGGGTTCGAATCCCCCCACCCTCATCCCCACGACCCTGATCATCGTGGTCTGCCTGGCCCTCGCGTGCGGCCCGTCTGCCGCCGAGGACGCCGCGCTGGAGAACGCGCGCGCCGCCGCGGAGGCGCTCGCCGCCGGGAAGGGCGACGAGGCCGCGGCGCACTGCGGGAAGCTCCTCACGTTCGACCTCCCCCCCGCGGCGTGGGTCGACGTCCACTTCGCGCTGCTGTGCCTCAGGCCGACGGACCTCGAGCGGCTCCTCTCCCGCGTGGAGCGGAAGCCGTGGATGCTCGAGAAGGACCTCTCGCGGATGCCGGACCTGGTCCAGTTCGTGAACCGCGAGCCGGAGAAGGCGGCGGAGCTCCTCTCGGAGCGGCTGAAGAAGGCGCCGGACGACGCCGTCCTCCTGAACCTGCTCGCGCTCTCGTGCGAGGGGATGGGGCGGTCGGACGAGGCGGTGGAGGGGTACGAGCGGGCGAGGAAGGCGGCGGGAAAGGCGATCTGCTTCTGGGTGAACCTCCCGCAGGTCTCGCTCGCGCGGATCCGTCGCGGAGAGAAGCGCGAGGACGACGCCTACCTCCTGGAGCGGGAGGCGATCACGTGGCTCACGCCGCTCCCCGATCCGCGCGAAGTGCTGGCGAAGGAGGGGCTGGAGGGGGGCGTGCGGGCGATCCGTGACGCGGCGTACTTCCGGACGCAGCTCGCGATGGCGCTCTCGAACGTGGGCCACTACCAGGCGCATCACGGGCAGCACGCGGCGGCGATCGACTCCTTCCGGAAGAGCCTGGCGATCGAGCCTCGGGACGGGAAGACGTGGGCGAACCTCTCGGTCTCGCAGTACGACACGGGCGACCTGCGTGGGGCGCTCGATTCGATCGAGTCGGCGATCCGTGTCGACCCGGAGAACGAGATCTACGTGAGGGAGCGCCAGATCATCCAGGCAAAGCTCCAGGACGGCGGGAAGTGAGCGCGCGCATGCCCGGAATCGCGCCCGCGTGCCCCGCTGGAATCGCAACCGCGTGTCCTGTCGGAATCGTGCCCGCGAGTCCTGCCGGAGTCGCGCCCGTAAGGGCGCGGGGGAGTGACGCCCGCAAGGGCGTCTCCGTGGGGCGGAGATTCGTCGCACCGCTTCTGCTCGTCCTCGCCGCCCTGATCGGCTGCCACGCTCCCCAGGGGGTGCGGGGCTACGTCCTGGACGCCGAGGGGGGGCACGCGCGGGTCTACACGCGCGACGTGGACTACGAGGACGACTCGGCCCTCCCCGAGGCGCACCCGGTGTCGGGAGCGCTCGTACGGGTGGAGGTCCTGGGCCAGGCGGGCGGCTGGGTGCCGTTCGGGCCGTTCGCGAAGCGGGCGGAGACGCGGACGGACGGACTGGGGAGCTTCCTGATGGAGTGGTCGGAGATGCCACACCCGCAGGACGCGCGCCTTCTGGTCCAGAAGGAGGGCTTCGAGCCGCTGGAGTACAGGTTCGCGCTGCCCGGCTACCAGGAGGTGAAGGTCTTTCTGGTGCGGGTTCCGCATGGAGGAGGAGCACGATGATCCTGCCCATGGCGCTGACGATGGCGTTCCTGGCGGCGGACGTGAAGCCCGACGTGCAGTGGTATCGGGTGATGTTGGGGGACAAGGACGGCGGCTGGCACCTGGTGGGGTACCAGAAGGCCGAATTCGTGGCGGAGGGGGCGTCGTTCCGCTACGTGGAGTCGACGCTCGTGAACATCGCGGACGTGAGGCAGGACCAGGTGGGCGACTACGCCTTCGGCGCGGACCTGGCGCCGGTCTCGCTCGATCGGGTGACGAAGCTCGGCGACGTGGGCGAGCAGGTCTCGCGCACGGTGAAGGGCAGGGTCTCGGACGGGAAGCTGTACGTGTCGGACAGCCAGAAGAGCAGCGGAGAGACGGAGCTGGCGATGCCCGCGGGGCTGATCTCGCAGGGGACGGTGCTCTTCCTCTATGGGGGGCTGGAGGAGGGGAAGGCGCGCGAGTTCTGCACCTACAGTCCGCGCTCGATGCGCGTGGCGAAGGGCACGGCGACGCGGAAAGGGGAAGTGGAGGCGAAGGACGGCGAGGAGGACGTGAAGGCCTGGCGCATCGAGGAGACGACGGACGAAGCCGCGACGCTGGCGATCACGGTGGCGTATCTTCCCCCTGGGGAGGGGCGACCGAACGGTCGGGTCCTGTGGCGGGAGATGAAGGACGCCTCGACGGACAGGAAGAAGTGGACGCCTCCGATGCGCTACGAGGCATGTCCTGCGGACGAAGGGGAAGGCTGGGTGGAGGACCACTAGGATTGACCGTCCTCCGCGCCCCTTCTATACTCCGAGCGCGATCCAAGCCCCCGTCGTCTAGGCTGGTCTAGGACACAGGCTTTTCAAGCCTGCAGCACGGGTTCAAATCCCGTCGGGGGTATCACCCGAAAAGAGACTCACGCCTCAAGGGCTTCACCCAGCCGGGAGCGGCCTCCGCGGTCCGACGAATGGCGGAGGGTCTGTCGGGCGTCGACGGCGCCGCGAGGATCCTTGACGACCGAGACGCGGGAGCGGAAGGTGGTGTCGGCCGCGGGCCCGGACGACCGCACAGGATCCCTCCATGCCACTCACCGTCAGGAACTGTCTGCTGGCACTCTCCAGCTTGCTGTTGGCGGTCATGTCGGCCGCGGCGGACAGCCTGAATGCCGGATGGTACGCGGGCGAGCCGCAGCAGTTCCGTCAGAGCCAGGGCGGCCGCGAGACCCTCACCGGACTCGACGTCGAGATGGTCCGCGCCATCGCCGCGCGCGCAGGCCACGCGGTCACCTTCCAGGCGGTTCCCTGGCCGGATCTGGTCAAGGCGATCGAGGCGGGCACGACGGACCTCGCGCCAGGCACCGCACCGACGGAGGAGCGCGCGGCACGCGCCGTGCTGTCGCGCCGCTACCGTCAGGACACCAACGTGCTGATCGTGCGGCGGGGCGAGGCGGGTCGGATCGGCGCAATGGATGCAGCCGGGTTTCTGGTCGCCTTGAGTCGGGATGCCGGCTTTCGCCTGGGCGTACGGGCGGGCTTCTCCTATCTCGATCCCGCGCTCGACTCCTTCATCGCCGATCCGGCGCAGGCTGTGCGCGTGCGGCCCGGCAAGGACGACGCCGAAAACCTGCAGCGTCTGCTCGACCGGGAGATCGACGGCTTCCTGGCGGAGCGGCTCTCGGTGGCGCTTCTCGTCTCGCGTAGCGGGGCACGAAGGGCTGTGGAGGAGGCGCCCCTGCGCATGGCCGTCCCGCTGCACCTGATGTTCAGCCGTACCGTGCCCGCCGCGACGGTCGCGTCCTTCGACCGGGCCATCGCCGAGCTCGAGGCGGAGGGAGCGCTCGCCCGCATCGAAGCGCGCTTCCGGATGCCGGCCCTGCTCGGGCTTACGCTCGGAAGCGATTGGTTCCTGGTGCTGGAGGTCCTCGGCACGATCTTCGCCGCATTGGCCGGGTACCTCGCCGCGCGGCACGAGCGCTACAGCCTTTTCGGCGCGCTGGTCCTGGCCTCGATCGCTGCGCTGTCGGGCGGCGTGTTGCGCGATCTGCTGATCGCGCGCCACCCGATCGCCATTATGACGACCCCGCTCTACGTGCTGCTCGTGGTCGGTACGGTGGCAGGGGCCTACCTGGCAGGGAGGAGCTGGGCCTTCTTGAGTGACCGTGCACCGCTGGCGCGCGTCGTCGGTTGGGTGCGGAGCCGGGGGATCGATCGTGCGGCATTCGAGATCGCCGATGCGCTCGGGTTGTCGTGCTTCGCCGTCGTGGGCGTCGCCGTGGCGGTCGGCAACGCCGTCGGGCCCCTCTGGCTGTGGGGGCCGACCCTCGGCACGCTGACCGGCGCGGGCGGCGGGGTGCTGCGCGACATCGTGCGGGGCGGCGGCGACATTCCGAACCTGCGCTCGAGCGCGTATGCGGAGATCGCGCTGCTCTGGACCGCGGCGATGAGTCTCTACCTCACCTGGCGCAGCGGCTCGATCGAGGCCGGCGAGATGTTGGCGCTCGTGGTGGTCGTCGTCATCGGAGGCACGCTGACCCGGCTCGGCGTCGTGGTTTTCCGCGTGTCCCCTGTGCGCCTGCCGTAGGTCCAAGCCCCTCCCTGGCACTTCGACTCCGGGAGGGGGCGGCATCCCACATGCAGAACCGACGCCGCGCAACGCACGCGTGCCCCGGGGTCAACCCCCGGAGCGGGGTGCCGACCGTCATGCCGTCGGGCCGATCCATCGCTTGCTGAAGGACCCGTCCGCATCTAGAATCCGCCCCCGCCGACGTCTCCAATCCCGCCGCTCTCCGTCCGTCCAAGGGCCTTCGCATGCACCTTCCGCTTGGCCACCTCGCTCTCCTCGACGACCCGTCCCAGCAGGCCCTGGTCAGGGTGCCCGCGGTCGTCGTCGCCGGCGCCATCTTCGTCCTGTTCGCGGGACTCGGCTGGATCGTGCGCCGACTCGTCACCCGCAGGCTCGCTGAAGCGGGAGTGGAGCCCGCCACCCGTGCGACCGTGGGCAGGGCCATCCTCTATCCCCTCGTCCTCCTCGGCGTCGTCCTCGCGCTGGGCGAGATCGACGTGACCTTCGCCTCCCTCGGCGTGGAGTTGGGCCTGTTCGGAGTGGGATTCGCGTTCGCACTCAAGGACATCCTGACCAACCTCGCCTCGGGCCTCCTTCTCGCCGCCTCCCGCCCCTTCTCCCCGGGGGACCAGATCCGGGTGAAGGAGTACGAAGGCACCGTCGAGAGCGTCGGCTGGAGAGGGACCTTCCTCAAGACCTACGACGGACGGCGTGTCATCATCCCGAACCAGGAGGTCCTCACGAGCCCCGTGACGAACAACACCGCGTTCCCCGTCCGCCGGTCGAGCATCGTGCTCGGCGTTGGGCTTCGCGTGGACCTCGCGCGCGCCGCGCAGGTCGCCCGCCAGGCCCTCGCGTCCGTCCCTGAGGTGGCCCCGGAACCCTCCCCGGACGTCCTCGTCAAGGTCGTCGGGGACTTCTCGGTCACGCTCGAGATCCGCATCTGGTCCCCGGCGCTCCAGTCCGAGGTCCTGCGCGTCTCCTCCGACGCGACCCGCGCGGTCAAGGAGGCGTTCGACCGGGAGGGCATCGAGATGCCGTTCCCGACGCAGGTCGTCCACGTGAACGCGGACCTCCCGAGGAGCGCGTAGGCCCCGCCGATCGATCCGACGGCCTGTTCGACTCCCTTCGAGATCGCCCTGGAATGGGGCAGATTCTGTCTTGTCACTCGGTCACCGGCGCGTGGGACCTCTTGCGATCGCGGGGGCGGCGTCGATATACTTCATATATAAAGAATCTCCGCCACGCCCCGTCGACGAACCGAGGCGCATCGAATGAGGTACGCCGAGACAGGCTTCAACCTCGAGGTCGATCTCACCCGAGGCAGCGTCGAGCGCGTTCCCACCGACCCGCGGCTGACCCGACTCCACCTCGGCGGCCTGGGCACGAACGCGAAGCTGCTGTGGGACCGGGTCCCCCCGGAGGTGGAGCCCTTCTCCCCCAACAACCTCCTCGTCTTCGGGACCGGCCTCCTCGCGGGCTCGCCCGCCCCCGGCACCAACCGCACCGTCGTCTCCGCCATCTCCCCGCAAACCCGCCTCTTCGCCTTCTCCATGATGGGCGGCTTCTGGGCGGCCGAGTTGAAGCACGCCGGCTATGACAAGGTCGTCGTTCGCGGGAAGTCCCCCAAGCTCGTCTACCTGTGGATCAAGGACGACAAGGTCGAGATCCGTGACGCCTCCCATCTCAAGGGCCTGGGCACCATGGAGACGGCGGAGGTCATCCGCCAGGAGCTGAAGGAGCCCGAGGCCGCGGTCGCCTCCATCGGCCTCGCGGGAGAGAACCGCGTCTTCTTCGCCTCCATCGAGCAGGGCAGGTCCAGCGCCAGCCGGCTCGGCATGGGCGCCGTCATGGGCGACAAGAACCTCAAGGCCATCGCGGTCCGTGGGAAGAAGGACCTCCAGTATGCCCGCCCGGCGGAGTTCCTCCAGCTCTGCAACGAGGCCCTGAAGTTCATCGAGATCCGGGAGAAGAACCCCATCCCCGGGGTCATGCCGATCGTCGCGGGGCTCGGGTCCCCCCAGGAGATGCGCGTCCACGACGAGCAGTGGCACACGGAGAACTTCGTCTGGGGCAACGCCCGCCATCGCCGAAAGGGCTTCTGGACCCCCGAGGTCCAGGAGAAGTGGACGGGCACGATGGAGAAGATGCGGACGCGGCTCCTGAGCTGCCACAACTGTCCGCTGAAGTGCGGCGCCGCCATCGCCGTCGACACCCGTCTCTGCTCCTACATGATGAAGTGCTTCTCCAAGCTCACCTACACCATGGGCGCCATGTCCGACCTCGACTTCGGCCTGCGGATCGCCCAGAAGGCCACCGAGCACGGCGTGGATGCCTTCTCGGCCCCGCAGACGATGGCCTTCGCCATCGAGCTCCTCGAGGCCGGAATCCTGGGCGACAAGGACTTCCCGGGCATGCCCCCCGACAGCGAGGGCCGCTTCTACTACCTGCTCGACAAGATCGTGAAGCGCGAGGGCATCGGCGACGTCCTGGCCGACGGCACCTACTGGGCCGCCGAGAAGATCGGCAACGGCGCGCAGGCCTTCGCGCACAACAACATCCGGAAGCACGAGCAACTGCCGCTCAAGCTGGGGATGCTGAACCCCATCTACTTCCTGATGTACTCCACCGGCGAGAAGGCCAGCATCACGCAGATCGAGGGGAACTTTCCCCAGGCGCCGTTCGCGACCCGGGCCGACCGCGAGGCGTTCACCGCGGAGTGGCCGCAGGTCCCCGACGAGCGGTTCAAGAAGTGGTTCGAGGAGTGGGAGCTCCGCGGAGAGAAGTCGATCCCGAACTGGCCGCCGCCCGACGTCGCGTGCGAGATCGTCCACTGGCAGGAGATGATGCACTACATCGACGACAGTACCGGGATGTGCGCAGGCCTGTCCTCGTTCCCGCTCAAGCCCCCGTTCCACATCCACAACCTGCCGAAGCTGATCGAGACGGGCGCCGGCGTCACGCTGGACGAGGAGGGTCTCAAGCACCTGACGCGGAGGACCCGAACCCTCGTCCGCGCCAACAACCTCCGACGCGGCCTCAGTCGCGAGGACGAGAAGCCGCCGGAGGACCACTGGAAGAACCGCTTCCCCGAGCTGGAGGAGAAGCTCCTTCAAGCGTACTTCAAGTTCAAGGGTTGGGACAGCCGGGGCGTCCCTACCCGCGAGACCCTCCACGAGCTCGATCTCGACTACGTGGCCGACGACTTCGAACGCCGGGGGCTCCTGACGCCGTCGGGACGTCCGTCCCCCGTGGCCGTCGGAGAGGGGAAGGGGGTCTGATGCCTGACACGAAGAAGAGGATCATCAAGACGATCAAGGTCAACGCGGACAAGTGCAACGGGTGCCGCGCCTGCGAGGTGATCTGCTCCTCGTCCCACGCCGCGCCTCGCTTCAGCAGCGTCAATCCCGCGAGGGCCCGCATCCACGTGACCCGCCGTCCGCTCGAGGACATCTACATCCCCGTGTTCGCCGGCGAGTACACCGCCGCCGAGTGCGCGGGCAGGAACCCGTACACCATCGACGGGAAGCAGTACGACGAGTGCGCCCTCTGCCGCGCCTCCTGCCCGTCGCGAGACCTGTTTAGGGAGCCCGACTCCAACCTTCCCCTCAAGTGCGACATGTGCGAGTCGGACCCGGACACGGACCTCCCCTGGTGCGTAAAGTGGTGCCTCGCGGACGCCCTGACCTACGAGGAGAGGGAGGAGGAGCCGTCCGACGCGGTGACCGTGGAGGACCTCGACACGGGGCTCGAGGAGATGGCACGCAAGCACGGCTGGCCGAAGGTGCTGGAGGCGATCCAGAGGATGGAGAATAAGGCTTGAGCGCGATGGAGACCGTTACGCCCCTCCAGGAGGTCGTGGAGGAGATCCGCGGCGCCGGCGGCGCGTCGTTCGCCCACTGCTATACGTGCGGCAAGTGCGACGTCGTGTGCCCCTGGAACCGCGTCCGGTCCTTCAGCATCCGGAAGATCGTCCGTCAGGCCGCCTTCGGCCTGCCCGACATCGAGTCCGAGGACGCCTGGCGCTGCACCACATGCGGGACCTGCACGGCTCAGTGCCCGCGGGGAGTCAACCAGATCGAGGTGGGCGTCGCGGTCCGCCGCCTCGCGACGAAGTACGGCGCGTTCCCCCCCTCGCTCCGCGGCGTGCGGTCGGCCACGCAGAGCCTTGCCAGCGAGGGCAATCCCCTGGGCATGGAGCGGGGCAAGCGCGACGAATGGGCGACGGGCCTCGGAGTCAAGCCGTTCTCCGAGGGGATGGAGATCCTCTACTTCGTCGGCTGCTACGGCAGCTACGACCCGAGGATGCAGAAGGTGGCCGTCGCCACCGTGAAGCTGCTGCAAAGGGCCGGCGTGGACTTCGGGATCCTGGGCCCGAAGGAGAACTGCTGCGGCGAGAGCATCCGCAAGGCGGGCAACGAGGACGTCTTCAAGGCCCTCGCCCGAGAGAACATCAAGACGTTCATCGACCACGGCGTCCGGAGGATCCTCGTCTCCTCCCCCCACTGCTACAACGCCTTCGTCCGCGACTATCGCGAGTTCAGGGTCGACTTCGAGGTGGTCCACATCTCGCAGTACCTCGCGGAGCTGGTCGCGCAGGGCAGGCTCAAGCTGACCGGCGAGTTCCGCAAGAGGGTCACCTGGCACGACCCGTGTTACCTCGGCCGGCACAACGGCATCTACGAGCAGCCGAGGGAGGTCCTCAAGGCGATCCCGGGCCTGGAGCTGAGGGAGATGGCCGACTCCCGCAAGGACAGCCTGTGCTGCGGGGGCGGGGGCGGCCGGATCTGGATGGACACGCCGAAGGGCGAGCGGTTCTCTGATGTCCGCCTGGCCCAGGCGAAGGAGGTCGGCGCAGACGTCCTGGTCACCTCCTGCCCCTACTGCATCAGCAACTTCGAGGAGAGCAGACTCGGCGTCGAAGGGGATGGGGCCCCGGTGGTCAAGGACCTGGTGGAGATCGTGCTCGAGGCGACGGCATGAGCGACACCGACACGAAATTTGGCGACGTGATGGTCCTGGGGGGCGGGATCAGCGGCATTCAGGCCGCGCTCGACCTCGCCACGGCCGGGTTCAAGGTCTTCCTCGTGGAGAAGGCCCCGACCGTCGGCGGGAAGATGGCACAGCTCGACAAGACCTTCCCGACCAACGACTGTTCGATGTGCATCGAGTCGCCCAAGTTCATCGAGTGCGACCGTCACCCGAACATCGAAATCCTGACATGGACGGAGGTCGAGCGGGTCGAGGGGAAGGCGGGAGACTTCACGATCACCCTGAAGCGCAAGCCCCGCTATGTGAAGGAGGACCTCTGCACCGGGTGCACGAGCTGCGTCGAGTACTGCCCCGTGCGCATTCCGGACCCGTTCAACCAGGGCCTGTCGAAGAACAAGGCGGTCCACATCTACTTCTCGCAGGCCGTCCCGCTGGTCCCCTACATCGACGCGGAGTGCGCCTACCTCAAGGACGGGACGTGCTCCATCTGCGCGGGGGTCTGCAAGAACAAGGCGATCGACCTCAAGCAGGTGGCCCAGAGGCAGGTCGTCAAGGTCGGTGCCGTGGTCCTGAGCCCGGGGTTCTCGCCGTTCGATCCGGGCGCGCGCGGAGACTACGGCTATGGCAAGATCCCGAACGTCGTGACGAGCCTCGATTTCGAGCGCCTGCTGTGCGCCACGGGGCCACACGAGGGCGAGATCCTCCGCCCCTCGGACAAGAAGCACCCCCACAGGATCGCCTGGATCCACTGTGTCGGCTCGCGTCAGGTCTGCGAGGGCGCCTCGAGCTACTGCTCGTCCGTCTGCTGCTCGTACATCCAGAAGCAGGTCATCCTCACGAAGGACCACGACGCCGGCACCGAGGCGACGATCTTCCACAACGACATCCGGTCGTACGGGAAGGACTTCGAGCGCTTTTACAAGCGTGCCCAGCAGCTCCCCGGCGTGCGGTTCATACGGAGCTACGTGTCCATCGGGCGGGAGGTCCCGGGCTCGAAGAACGTCACGATCCGGTACGCCACCGAGAACGAAGGGGTGAAGGAGGAGGAGTTCGACCTCGTCGTCCTGGGCGTGGGGCTCCAGCCGCCCTCCGACGCGAAGCAACTGGCCGAGCAGTTCGGCATCGAGCTGAGTGCCCAGGGGTTCTGCAAGACGAACCCGGCCCGCCCGCTGGAGACCACGCGGCCGGGCGTCTTCGCGAGCGGCGCGTTCCTGGGCCCGATGGACATCCCCGAGTCAGTCTCGAGCGCCAGCGGGGCGGGCGCGCTCGTGGGCGGTCTCCTCGCCTACCGGCGCGGGAAGCTCGCGAAGAAGCGGGTCTATCCGACCGAGAGGGACGTGAGCAAGGAGGAGGTCCGCGTCGGCGTCTTCGCGTGTCACTGCGGGGCGAACATCGGCCGGGTCGTGGACATTCCGTCGCTGGTCGAGTACGCCCAGGGCCTGGGCAACGTGGCCCACGCGGAGGAAGGACTCTTCATCTGCTCCACGGACGCGGCGGAGAAGATCTCGAAGACGATCCGGGAGAAGGGACTCAACCGGGTGGTCGTGGCCGCCTGCACGCCGAGGACCCACGAGCCCCTCTTCCGGGATACGCTCCGTGAAGGCGGCATCAACCAGTACTTCTTCGACATGGCGAACATCCGGGAGCACTGCTCCTGGGTCCACTCGAAGCAGAAGGAGGAGGCCACCGCGAAGGCGAAGGACATCGTCCGCATGTCCGTCGCGCGGGCGGCCCGGCTGCAGCCGCTCGGCGAGTTCCAGTTGCCCGTCAAGAAGGCCGCGCTCGTGGTCGGCGGCGGCATGGCGGGGATGACCAGCGCGCTCTCCCTCGCCGAGCAGGGCTTCGAGGTCACCCTCGTCGAGAAGGACTCAGACCTCGGGGGCATGGCGCGCCGAGTGACCCGAACGCTCGACGGGATCGACGTCCAGGCAGTGCTGCGCGACGTGATCCAGAAGGTCTACAAGCACCGGCTGATCCGGGTCCTCCACAGCGCGACCATCCGTTCCGTCGGCGGCTACGTGGGGAACTTCGTCACCACCGTCGAGTCGGAGGGGCAGGTCCGGGAGATCGAGCACGGGGTGACGATCCTCGCCACGGGCGCCGCCGAGTACAGGCCCACGGAGCACCTCTACGGGCAGGACGGCCGGGTATGGACGCAACTGGAGCTCGAGGAGCGGATCACGCAGGGAGACAAGCGGGTCGCCGAAGCGCGGTCCCTCGTGATGATCCAGTGCGTCGGCTGCAGGCAGGCCGGGAGGGAGTACTGCGCCCGCGTCTGCTGCACGCACGCCATCAAGAACGCCCTGCAGTTGAAGAGGGCGCGCCCGGGCATGGATGTGACCATCCTGTACCGGGACATGCGGACCTACGGGTTCAGCGAAGACTTCTATCGTGAGGCGGCCGGCAAGGGCGTGCGGTTCGTCCGCTTCGAGCCCGAGCACGGGCCGAAGGTGGAAGCCGCCGAGGATGAGGGCAGGTCCGTCCTGCGGGTCACGGTGCCGGATGCGATCCTCGGCCAGGAGCTGGCCCTGGATGCCGACCTCGTCGTCCTCTCCGCCGCCGTCGTCCCTTCGGCCGGAAGCGACGAGGCGGCGCGGATGTTCAAGGTGGCGAAGAACCCGGACGGCTTCTTCCAGGAGGCGCACGTCAAGCTCAGGCCGGTGGACTTCGCCGCGGACGGCGTCTTCCTGTGCGGGACGGCGCACTACCCCAAGCACCTGTCGGAGGCAATCGCCTCGGCGCAAGGGGCCGCCGGCCGGGCGGCGAGCCTGCTCTCGCAGGATACGGTCACGGCCTCGGGGTCGGTCTGCAGGGTCGCGTCGGACGAGTGCATCTCGTGCGGAGCCTGCGCCACCGTGTGCAGCTATGGCGCCATCCAGATGCGCGAGACCCCCGAGGGCAGGAAGGCCGAGGTCAATCCGGTCCTGTGCAAGGGGGACGGCCTCTGCTGCAGCGTGTGCCCCACGGCGGCCATCGTGCTCGATCACTATACCAATGAGGCGATCCTCGACCAGATCGACGCCGCGTTCCAACCCGACGGGAAGGCATGAACGAGGAGGACTCCGTGAGCTTCGCCCCCGAACGGAAGCTGAAGTTGATCGGCTTCCTCTGCAACTGGTGAGCGTACTCCGCCGCCGACCTGGCTGGAGTTTCCAGACTGCAGTATGCCGCTGAAATCAGGATCATCCGGGTCATGTGCACGGGCCGGGTGGACCTGTCGTTCCCGCTCCGAGCCTTCCTCGACGGAGCGGACGGGGTCCTCATCGGAGGCTGCCTGCTGGGCGAGTGCCACTACCTCACGGAGGGGAACTACCACGCGCTGGGCACCACGCTCCTGCTCCGGAAGCTGATGAAGCGGATCGGGCTGGACCCGCGCAGGCTGCGCCTTGAGTGGATCTCGGCCGCGCAGGGCGCTCGATACGCCGAGGTCATCGACGAGTTCGTCCGGGAGATCGGCGAGCTTGGGCCGTTGGGGACGGGCGAGGGGATCGGCCAGGACGCCCTGCACTCCAAGCTCGAGTTCCTCTACGGAATGGTGCCCGAGCTCAAGCTGCTGATCCGTGAGAGGCTGCAGGTCCGGGTCAAATCGGCGAAAGCGTACGAGGAGCTCTACTCGAATCCGAAGGTGGACGAGTGGATCGACGCGCTGATGTCGGATCCGGCCTGCGTCCCCGGGGGGCTTCCCACCTACTACATCGACCCTGAGAAGTGCGTGGGCTGCCTGATCTGCCAGAAGAAGTGCCCCGTCCACGCGATCGAGGGCGCCAGCAAGACCATCCACGTCATCGACCAGGAGGGGTGCACCCGCTGCGGGACCTGCTTCTACGCCTGCCCGCCCCGCATCGCCGCCATCCGTCGGGTCGACGTCGAGGCGGTGCCTCCCCCGCTCCCACGGGAAGAGCGCGTCCTCGCCAACCGCAGCCGCGCCTGAGCGGAGGGTCACCGCCGATGCGAGTGCCGATAGCGTCACCATTGTCTGCGGCCATTCCCCCTCGTCGCGTCTTGAGTTGACCCACTCATTCGATCGCGTTAATATGAGCGCATGAGCTCATACTTGGTACGCTCCATCGAGGCGGTCGCCTTTGAGCCGGAGCTGACGCGCGACAAGATCATCCTCCTTGCGGGCCCGCGTCAGTCGGGGAAGACGTCCCTGGCGCGCCGGTGGCTTGCGCAACACGGGTCGTCGGACCTCTACTTCAACTGGGACGACGCGCTCATCCGCGCCGCGTGGCGGAAGGACCCGCATTTCTTCGAGCCCGTCGCCCGCGCGTCGGGCGCAACGCCCCCCTGGATTGCCCTGGACGAAGTCCACAAGGCCTCGCGGTGGCGCGACATGCTAAAGGGATGGTTCGACGTCTATCGAGACCAGTTCCGCTTCCTCGTCACCGGTAGCGCCAGACTCGACCTGTTCCGGAAGGGCGGCGACTCCCTCCTGGGACGGCAGGCCCTGTTCCACCTCTTTCCCCTGTCGTTCTGCGAATTCTGCGAGCAGTCCAGGCCCTCGGAGCCGCCCGGTTGGGCGCTCGGTCCTCCCCGTTCCCTTCCCCCATGGGACGCGCTCGATCACTCCGCTCGACGGATGGCCCAGTATCGGATGCGGGGCCCCTTCCCGGAGCCCCTCCTCGCCGATTCCGATCGCTTCTCCCGCCGATGGGCCCAGGACTACCTCTCCCTCCTCCTGCGGCGAGACTTGCGGGACCTGACGCGAATCATGGAGGTCGACCGCGTCGAGACGCTCGTCGAGCTTCTCCCCTCGGCCGTGGGCTCGTTGCTATCGGAGGCCGCCATGGGGCGGCAACTCGAAGTTGCGCACACGTCGGTGAAGGTCTGGCTCGAAGCCCTCCGCCGCCTGTACCTCGTGTTCCCGCTCCGCCCCTACGCAAAGAACTTGCGGCGTGCGCTGCGCAAGGGGCGCAAGTGGTACTTCCTCGACTGGTCTCACGTTCCGGAGGGTCCATCGCGCCTCGAGAACCTGGTCGCGAGCGCGCTCTGGCAGGCATGCCACTCCTGGACCGACGCCGGACATGGACGGTTCGAGCTCCGCTACCTGCGAACTCTCGACAAGCGGGAGATCGACTTCGTGATCGTGAAGGACGGCCGCCCGACATGCGCGGTGGAGGTCAAGGAAGGCGAATTGAGCGCCTCCCCTACGTTGCGCAGACGGACTGATTACCTGGGCGACGCCGTCACCGGCATCCAGGTCGTCGCCTCCCCCGACATCGCGCGCCCCGTGGAACGGGGCCTTTGGGTCGTCAGCGTCGATCGGTTCCTGGCCCAGCTCACGTAGCGCTACCACCCGCACGGGTCCGCGAGCGCCGCGGTCAAGTCTAGATGCAGCCATCGGGAGAGGGAAGCCCTGCCACCTTGCACGCGCCCTTGGCTGGGCCGGAGGGGAAGAGCGTATAGATGTGCTTCAGTGTGAGCCCGGTGGTTTTGCAGATCTTCCGGATCAGCGGCGCGAGGCCGTGCTCCTCCCAGAAACCGCGGATGTAGCGGATCACCTTCCAGTGGTCGGCGCCGAGGTCCGCCTGTCCCTCCATTTTGCGCGCCAGGAAGCGGGCGACGTCGTCGTCCCACACCTCTGGCCTCACCAGGAAGCCGTCCTCGTTCAGCTCGAGCGGGGCCCCGTGATAGGAGAGCGTCGGCATTCCCCTATCTCCGCAGGGACGCGATGTCCCTCACCGCGTCGATGGCCGCGCGGACGTGGCTCTCGGTGTTGAACGGGCCGAGGCTGAACCGGATGGCGCCGTGCGACGTGCCCAGGTGCTCGTGGAGGAGGGGCGCGCAGTGCAGCCCCGTCCGGCAGGCGATGTCATGGTCTACGTCGAACAGCGGCCCGGCCGCGTCCGACTCGAAGCCGGCGATGTTAAAGGGGAACACCGCGATGTGGCGGGTCAGGTCGTCCTGGCAGTAGGTCGTCACGCCCTCGATGTCCCGCACGCCGTCCCGCAGCAGCGTCATCAGCCTCATCTCCTGCTTGTGGATCCGGTCGATCCCCCGGTCGAGCAGCCACGTCACCCCGGCGTTCAACCCGGCCACTCCGAGGAGGTTGATGGTCCCGTACTCGAGACGGTACGGGTACTCCTCGAGATGCGTCCGCACCGCGGACCGGACTCCGGTCCCGCCGGCCCTGGTCAGCCGGATCTCGACGCCCTCCCGCACGTACAGGCCGCCGATCCCGGTCGGTCCCAGCAGCGACTTGTGGCCCGTGAACACCACGACATCCAGGTTCATCGCTTCCACGTCGATGGGAACGACGCCCGCGGTCTGGGAGGCGTCGACCGCGAAGCGTATTCCCGCCTCCCTGCAGCGCGCCCCGATCTCCCCGATCGGCTGCACCGTGCCGATGACGTTGGAGGCATGGTTGACGATGACCAGCCGCGTGTTCTTCCTGAATCGTCTGCGGATGTCGTCGGGGTCCACGAACCCGTCGCGGCTGCAGGGGACGTGGTCCACGTCGACCCCCTCATCCCGACTCATGTGGTAAAGCGGCCGTAGCACCGAGTTGTGCTCCAGGTTGGTCGTGACGACGTGGTCTCCTCGCTGGAGCATGCCGTGGACGACGAGATTGAGGGCGTCCGTTGCGTTATAGCCGAAGCAGAGGCGGTTCCAGTCCGTTCCGTTGAAGAGGCGGGTGAGGAGCTTCCGCGTGTCATCCACCATCTCCCCGGCTTCGCGGCAGAGGTCGTATCCCGACCGTCCCGGGTTCACACCACGAGCCCGGTAGAACCCGTCCATGGAGGTGTAGACCTCCTCGGGCTTGGGAAAGGACGTGGAGCTGTGGTCGAGGTAGATCATCTCTCGTCTCCGCCGCGTCATCCTATTCCGTCGCGACCCCGCTGACAAGCTGCGGCCGGGTCGACGGGCGGTCTCACGCCGGAGCCCGGGGACCTTGCGTGCGCGTCCCCCGTCCGCCGAATCCCTGCCGGACCCTCGGCGCCGGAACGCACAGCGTGCGCGCCGTGGTCACGGATCGGACGGGCTGGATCCGGATCGGAGGCAATGCGGCCCGCCCTCGCCTCCTCACGACGTGGACCGTGACGACACAGTAGCGATCAGGCGTGGGCGGCGCGCCAGAGCGGGAGGCACGCCAGCGCCGCCGCGACGTAGCAGACGCTCCCCGCCCCCATCACGGCCCCGAAGCCGAACAGCATCGCCAGGGCCACCGCCGCGATCGACCCCGCCACGGACGCCACCCCGTTCAGGCCCCAGAAGAGCGGAGGGCCCTGGCGGAACCACGGCGTCACGGCGCGCAGCCCCGTGGGGAACGGCATTCCCATGACGAACCCGAGCGGGAAGAGGAGCGCCACCGCCGCCGCGATCCGCCCCTCGATCGGGAGCGGCAGGAGGGCGCGGACCACCGAGGGGAGGGCCAGCGCATAGGCGACCCCCAGGACCGCGACGAGCAGGCACGAGACGGCCATCCACTTCCTCAGCGAGACCGCCCTCCCGCTCACCCACGAGCCGATCCCGCTCGACACGAGGAGCGAGAACAGGAGGACCGCCAGCGTGAAGACGGGGTGTCCCAGCAGGAGCACCAGCCGCTGGAGGAGGCCCAGCTCGAGCACGATGAACCCCATTCCCAGGCACGCGAAGTAGGCGACCGCGGAGACCGCCGCCCCATGCCTCTCCGCCCCGCGGACCGCCCCCAGGAGGATCAGCGCGCCGAGGACGAGGAGCGGGATCGAGATGTAGTACAGCAACTGCTTGAGCTGCCACGGGAGCCCGTTCGGCCTCTCGCAGGCGAAGTAGAACGGCCGGTCGTCGAACACCGGGTCGATGAGGCTCTCGGACCGCGCGTAGTACGCCTCGAGAGGCATCTTCCCCGAGAACAGGTCCCCGTAGGGCTCGATGCTCTCGCGCCCCGGCACATGGACGCGGTAGTTCTTCTCCGCGAGCGTCAGGAGGTCCGCCGTGTCCTTCTCCGTGAACGGCGTCTTCTTGAGCATGAAGATCATCGCCGTGGGCTCGTCGGCCTTGGGCACGTTTTCCATCAGGACCGAGACGTGCTTCCCCGCCTCCTGCACCGACCCGAACATCGCGATCGCGTTCGAGATCATCCGCGGCGCGTCGACCTGCCACCGGATCATCACGAGCATCCCGCGGTCGCTCAGGTGGTCGTAGTAGTCACGGAAGGCGTCGGTCGTGTACAGGTAGTTCTCCGAGAGCGCGAGCCCTCCCGACGAGACCGAGGCCCACGAGTCGACGAACCCCAGCAGGATGACGTCGAACTTCTCCTTCGACCTGTGGATGAAGTTCCGCCCTTCCTCCAGGACGATGTTCACCTTCTCGTGGTCGTAGAGGTTTCCCGCGCGCGGCCCGTAGTGCCGCACGAAGTCGATCATGATCGGGTTCATCTCGACGGCCGTGACGCTCTTGCTCCCGGCGGCCACGCCGAGGAGGACGTCGGTCCCTCCCCCCGGCCCGATGACGAGCGTCTTCGATTCCGGCACCAGCCGGTACGGGATGGAGCGGAACCAGTCCATCTCCGCCCTCATGTTCTCGGGCTTCCCGTCCCAGATCATGACGTTGGTCCAGGCGTCGGAGTCGATGTACAGCCGCGCCAGGTACGGCGGCGGGAACCCCTCGACCGCGTCGATCCGCGAGAAGGAGTTCCAGCGGGTCAGCGCGATGTGGCGACGCTTCGGGTCCTCCGCGACGTGCTTGTAGAGGCCCTTCTCCGGCGCGTCCTTGATGCGGAGGGCGTCCCGCTTCACCACGGCGGCCCCGAGGAGGAGGGCCACGAGCAGGCATGCGACCGCGGACCTCCCGCCGGCCCGCGGGGAGAAGCAGAGCGCGGCGCCAACGGGGAGGAACGAGAGGGCGACCATGGTCACCTCCCCCCCCAGCCACGCGAGCGCACCGGTGACCGCGAGCGCCCCGCACGAGGCCCCGATCAGGTCCGAGGAGTAGAGTCGGCTCGTCGACTCGCGCAACAGGTCGAACGCCATGGCGAGGGCCGCCCCCGCGACGAGGAACGGCACCACCGAGGCCGCGAAGTAGAGCGGGAGCCGTTCCAGCGTGAACGGGAGGCTGACGATGGTGGCCAGGGAGACGGGGATCGACACGGCGTAGGCCAGGCAGAGCCCCACGAGCGTCCGTGCCGACCCCTTCACGAGCCCCAAGCCCTTGAGGACGTGCAGGACGAGCCCCCCCAGTCCCCACCCCAGGAGGGCGACGGACACAGCCACGAAGGCGTAGTGGTACCAAATCGTCGCCGAGTAGATCCGCGTCAGCGTCACCTCGAGCATCAGCCCCGAGGCGGCGAGGAGGAACACGGCGATGTGGTAGGCGAAGGCCCCGACGGGCCTCGGATCGGTGGAAGTCGCGGACATGGGGCTCCCATGGAAATCGAGGGCGCGGTATTGAGCCACTCCGTCCGCGCGCGATCAACGAAAAGCGGCTATCGCGGGGGGCGCGCCGCGGCCGCGACGCGGGAGTCGAGCCACCGCCCGCGGCCTCCGGCGGCGGCCGCGAGGGCCCGCTCGACGAAGAGGCGGTAGAGGTCGAGGAGCGGGCGGCCGACCGCCTCCCCCTCGATGAGCGTGAGGGCCTGGCCGATCGCCTCGAGCGTGGCCATCTCGTGGGTCGAGCGGGGCCGCCGGAGGCGCGCCGCGGGCGGCACCGAGGGGGCGGGGAGGGAGAGCCTCGGCATCCCTCGGAGCGCGCCGATGCGGATGAACATCCTCCTTGTCTGCCTCCAGGTCCCGTCGAGGACCACGAGCCGCCGCGGGCGTCCGGCGCGGAAGTCCGCCGGATCGGCGCCCGGATAGAGGAACCATGTCCCCTCCTCGCGGAGGCGCGACTCGTCGAACGTCTCCCCGGGCGCGCCGTACTTCAGGAGCTCGCAGCGTTCGAGCGAGAGTGCCGCGACCCGGGCGCTGTTGCTCGGGCGGTACGACTCGATCACGTGGCGGACGATGAGGACGTCCGTCTTCGCCGGGACGCGCGGCACCTCGGCGCAGAGGCAGAACCGCCTCGCCAGCCAGCATCGCTCGCAGTGGGGTCCGTTCGGTTCGGGGGGCTTCAAGTGCACCTCGTTCGATGGGCCGTCACTATAGCCCAGGGCGCATCTGGATGCGCGAGATCCAGATCCCAGATCCCAGATTCCAACGAGATCCCAGATCCCAACACTGGATGTGGTGCCCAGAGGTTGGGATCTGGGATCTCGTTGGAATCTGGGATCTGGGATCTGGATCTCGGCGGCGTCCCGCCGCTACGATGCCCGCCTCTCCGAATCCGAAAGGCCTCCATCGTGACACGCACCACGCGCGCCGTCCTCGATATCGTCGCGATCGCGGTCCGCGCCGTGGACGGGGGAAAGCGCGCGGACCAGGTCCTCTCGCGGATCCTCCGCGACCGGAAGGACCTCGACGAGCCGACCCGCGCCACGGTCCACCGCGCCACCATGGCGCTCTTCCGCTGGTGGGGCTGGGTCGAGGCCCATGGCCAGCAGTCCATCGCCCGCTCCGTGGGCCTGGCGCTGCTCCTGCAGCACAAGGGGGAGATCGCCGCCGACCCGTTTCTCGCGGACCTCGCGAAGGCGGCCAGGCTCGACCTCGCGAAGATCGGCCCGTCCGCGCAGTCGGCGAGGCTCTCCGAGAAGGCCGCGTGGCTGGCGGAGCTTGTCCGCGGCAAGGTCGAGCCCCTTCACCTCTTCCCCGACTGGCTCCCAAAGCACCTCCCCGAGATGGAGGCCCCGGCGCGTGAGGCGCTCTTCGACTCGCTGCAGCACCTCCCCTCGCTCTGGATCCGCGCGCAGGGGAAGGAGGCCTCGGGGCTCGTGGAGGTCCTCCGCGCGACCGGGTTTCAGCTCAAGCCCCACGCGGTCCTCGACCGCGCGATCGAGGTCCTCTCGGGAGGGGACCTGTACCGCACCGAGCCGTTCAAGGCGGGGCGGTACGAGGTGCAGGACGTTGCCTCGCAGGCGGTGGTCCATGCGACCGGGGCGGCGCGCGGAGAGGCCTGGTGGGACGCCTGCGCAGGGGCAGGCGGCAAGACGCTCGCCCTTGCCGACAGGATGCACGGCGGCGGGACGGTGCTCGCGACCGATACGCACACGGGGCGGCTCGGGGAACTGGGGCGTCGCGCAAGGCGCGCCGGCCTCTCGAACATCCGACCCGTCGAGTGGGACGGGAAGGCCCTCCCGGGGCCCGCGAAGCGCGGGGAGGGGTTCCACGGCGTGCTCGTGGACGCCCCGTGCTCGGCGAGCGGGACGTGGCGGCGGAGCCCCGACGCCCGCTGGAGGACCCCGGAGGCCGCCGTGAAGCGTCTCGCGGCGCTCGCGAAGTCGCTCCTCGCGCTCGTCGCCCCGTGCGTCCGATCAGGGGGGCGTCTCATCTATGCGACGTGCTCGCTCAGCCGCCTGGAGAACGAGGAAGTCGTCGAGGCCTTCCTCGGGGCACATCCCGAGTTCGCCCCCGACCCGGTCCCCCACCCGCTCACGGGCGCCGCGACGTCCGGGGTCTTCCGCATCCTCCCGGAGGAGTCCGGCGGGGACGGGATGTTCATCGCCCGCCTCCGTCGCGCGCCGGCCAAGTAGCCGCGGCTACCCCTCGAGGACGTCACGCGCGATGACGTTGAGGAGGATCTCGGAGGTCCCTCCGCCGATGAGGAGGAACCGCGCGTCGCGGAAGAGGCGCTGCGCGGGGAACTCCATCGCGAAGCCGTAGCCGGCGAGGACGCGCGTTGCCGAGTCCGCGAGGCGATTGGCCGCCTCGGACGCGAAGAGCTTCGCCATCGCCGCCTCCCGGCCGCACTTCATCCCGCGCTCGATGCGCCGGCCCGCCTGGTAGACCAGGAGCCGCGCCGCCTCCAGCTCGGTGGCCCCTTCGGCCAGGCGGTGCTGGATCGCCTGGAACTGCGAGATCGGCCTCCCGAAGCAGACCCGCTCCTTCGCGTAGCGCGCCGCCTCGGCGAGCGCGGAGCGCCCCAGGCCCAAGGCAAGCGCCCCCGTCATCGTCCGGACCTGGTCGAGCATCTTCCCCAGGTCCTCCACGCCCCCCTGCCCCAGCGGCACGGCGGGCGTCCCTTCCATCGACAGCTCCGTCAGGTCCCCCGCGCGCAGGCCGAGCGTGGAGATGCGCCGGCCGACCTCCAGGCCGGCCGCCCCCTTCTCGACGAGGAAGAAGCGGAGCCCCTTCATGCCCTTCTCGCGGTCGATCGAGGCCGCCACGGTGAAGAAGTCGGCCATCGTCCCGTGCGTGACCCACATCTTGCGGCCCGTGAGGCGCCAGGAGCCCCCGTCCTGCCGCGCTGTCGTTTCGATGCGGGCGAGGTCGGACCCGGCGTTCGGCTCCGAGAGGCAGAAGGCCCCGATCTTGTCTCCCCGCAGGGCGGGCGTCAGGAGGCGCTCGTGGTGGTCGGGCGTCCCGTAGCGGAAGACGAAGTCCGTCCCCATCATCGCCTGCATCGCCGCGTCGGCCGCGAGGGCGAGCGACCCGCGCGCGAGCTCCTCCGCGAGGACGAGGTAGGTCACGAACCCCGCTCCGGCGCCGCCGGCAGCCTCGGGGTACCTCAGGCCGAAGTACCCCAGCTCGCCCATCCGCAGGAACAGGGCGTGCGGGAACTCCCCCCGCTCGTCGAACCCGGCGGCAACCGGCGCCACCTCGCGGTCCACGAACCGCGTGACGGTCTCCCGGAAGGCCGTTTCCTCAGACGTGAATTCGATCACGGCACACGAAGCGGCACCGCGGGGCCCCCGCGGCGGCGCACTCGACCTCCTCGCACACGGCCTCGCCAAAGAGCGTGTCGCCGAGCCCGGCGACCACGCCGCGGATGAAGTGGCACACGGGACGCGCCGACGCGCCATACCCCTCCGCGAACGGGGAGCCCGCGACGACCACCTCGAACGTCCGCCCCTCGAAGCGCGTCACGTCGAACACGCCCCAGCCGATCTCCCTCCCCATCGAGAGGTAGTCCTGCGCGAACTCGCGCCCCTGCTTCTGCGAGAGCTCGCGCAGCCGCTGGGACGACCTCCGGCCCCCCGCGCGGCCCCCCGCCGCGAGCCACTCCCCCGCCTCCGCGCCCGAGGCCTCCGCGGCCTTCTGGAAGCCGAGGAGCGTCGTCGGCTGGATGAGCAGGTACGGCACGCCCCGGATCGAGACGCGCCCCTTCTCGCGATCGAAGTCGATCATCCCTGCGCCTCCAGGCCGTAGTCGCGCTTCGCGGCCTCGGGGGAGACCTTCCCGTCGCGCACGTCCTGGCGCACCCTGTCGAGGTCGCGGTCCGAGGGCGGGCCGTAGCCGCCGGCCCCGGGCGTGCGGAGGCTCACCACGTCGCCGGCCTTCAGGTTGTCGAGCCCCTTGGACCTCGCGCGCGCGTCGTTGATGTAGATCGCCCCCGGCGAGCCGTCCTTCCCTCCCAGGATCCCGAACGGAGAGAACCGCTGCCGGTCGGAGTACCGCGAGAACGTCATGTCGACCAGCGCGCGCAGGTCGCGACGCAGCGCGAGCGCGCCGCGGTGCTTCCCCGCGCCCCCCGTGTCGGGAATCAGCTCGTACCGCTCGACGCGGATCGGGTGCTCCAGCTCCTCCGCCTCCACGGGCGTGTTCATGAACCTCGCGAGGTGCGAGTCCTGGCCGTCGCGTCCGTCCTTCGTGGGCCTCGCGCCCGCCCCGCCTCCCTGGATGTCGATGCAGACGAAGCGCTTCCTCGTCCCGGGGAAGTACCCGCTGAAGGCGTTGGTCATGATGTTTCCGTGCGACCCCGCGGGGACGCGGTCCGGGAACCCCTTCACGAGCGCCCGGAACGTCGCCTCGGCGATCTTCTGCGAGGTCGTCGTCCTTGCCTGCACCGCGCCGGGGGGGAATGGGTTTACGACGAGCCCCTGCGCCACGTCGACGGCGAACGGGCGGTAGCAGCCGCTGTTCGGCGGGACGTGCGGGTCGATCACGGAGATCATCGCGTAGTAGACGGCCGCGTACGTCGTCGCCAGCGGGCAGTTCACGTTGCCGCGGACCTGCGGGTCGGTCCCCGTAAAGTCGATGGTCGCTGAGTCGCCCTTCTTCCGGATGTTCACGAGAATGCGGATCGGCGTCTCGGAGATCCCGTCGTCGTCGACGTGGTCCTCCCCCGTCCAGGTCCCGTCCGGGATGTGCGAGAGCGCGTCCCGGAGCCTCCGCTCGGAGGTGTCCATGAGCGCCGAGGTCGCCGCCTCGACGGTGTCCAGGCCGTACCGCTCGAAGGTCTCCTGCAGGCGCCTCACGCCGACGAACCCCGCGGCCGCCTGGGCCCTGAGGTCCCCGAGCGTCTTGTCCGGAACGCGGATGTTCGCGCGGAGGATCTCGAAGACGTCGTACGCCTCCTTCCCCGCGCGGTACAGCTTCACCATCGGGAGGCGGAGTCCCTCCTGGTAGATCTCCGTCAGGCCCCCGGCGACCGTGCCGGGCGCCGAACCCCCGACATCGGTGTGGTGCGCGATGCTGCCGACGAAGCCGACGAGCTCGCCGCGGAAGAAGACCGGCGAGAAGACCTGCATGTCGGTCAGGTGCTGCCCGCCGAGGTACGGGTCGTTCGAGAGGACGACGTCCCCCTCCTGCCAGTCGGTCACGCGGCGCAGGAGCTGGGCCATGGTGATCTCGAACCCGGTGAGGAGCATGGGGGCGTGGTGCCCCTGCGCGATCGTGCGCCCCTGGCGGTCGAAGACCGCGCAGGTGATGTCCATGATCTCCTTGATGACCGTCGATCGCGACGTGCGGACGAGCGTGTGTCCCATCTCGTCTGCGATCGACTCGAGGCGGTAACGAATGACCTGGGTGGTCACCGGGTCGGGCTTCATCGGACTCTCCTACGTCAGCTCGATCACGAGGCTTCCGATCTCGTCCACGCGCAGGCTCCGCCCGGGCGGGACGACCGTGCACGAGGCCTCCTCTTCGACGACCGCGGGCCCCGCCACGACTTCGCCGAGGCCGATCCGCGCACGCTCGACGATCACGGCGTCCACGAACCCCGTACTTGAGAAGTAGACGGGTCGTGTCCCCTTGATGGCCCCCTTGCCGCCCTCGGGCCGGGGGAGGCGCAGGGGCGCGGAGAGACCGACGGCGGCCACGCGGAGGTTCACGACGACCGTCTTCTCGTCCACGGCGCGGAAGGCGTAGACGCGCTCGTGAAGCGCCGCGAAGTCCGCCAGGAGTCGCTTCACGTCGCCGACATCCAGCGCGTCCTTCCGCTCGATCGGGACGTTCATCTCGTACGACTGCCCCTCGAAGCGCAGGTCGGCGCTCCAGAGGATGCGGCGCTGCGCCGGGGCGATCCCGTCCGCCGCGAGCTCGGCCTCTCCCTGCGCCGTGAGCTCGCGCAGCACCCCCGTCAGCCAGGCGGGGTCGAGCCGTTCCTCGCCCAGCATCACCGTGCGGAGAAAGTCGTGCCTGGTGTCCGCGACGAGGAGGCCGAAGGCCGAGAAGACGCCCGGGAAGCGCGGCACGATGACCCGGCGCATGGCCAGCTCCTCCGCGAGGTCCACGGCGTGGAGCGGCCCCGCGCCGCCGAACGCGAGGAGGGCGAACTCGCGCGGGTCGTGGCCGCGCTGGATCGTGCTCGCGACCATCTCCTTGGCCATCTTCGCGTTCACGACGCGGAGGATGCCGTGCGCCGCCTCGGCGAGCGGGAGGCCGAGCGGCTCGGCGACGTGCCGCGCGATCGCCTCCTCGGCGAGGTCCTTGCGCAGGCGGATCTCCCCCCCGAGGAAGTAGTCGGGGCTGATCCGCCCGAGGACGACGTTCGCATCGGTCACGGTGGGCATCGTCCCCCCGCGCCCGTAGCAGGCCGGCCCGGGGACCGCCGCGGCGCTCTGCGGCCCGACCTCGAGCGCCCCGCCGCGGTCCACGCGCGCGATGGATCCGCCCCCGGCGCCGATCGCTGTGACCTCGCTCATCGCGACCCGCATCGGGTACCCCTCGAAGCTCCCTTCCGTCGTGACGTGGGCAGACCCGTCCGCGATGACGCTGACGTCGAACGACGTCCCCCCCATGTCGACCGCGCAGACCTTCGGCTCGTTCGACAGGCGGGAGAGGAACGAGGCGGCCGTCGCGCCGCCGGCGGGCCCCGAGTTCACCAGGTTCACCGCGCGCCCCTTCGCGGCCGCGGCGCGCATCGTGCCCCCGTTGCACTGGATGATGCGCAGGTCCGCGCGCGGGTAGAGCTCCCGGACCTGGCCCGCGAGGCGGTCCACGTAGGACTCGACAATCGGCTGCAGGTAGGCGCTGATCACGACCGTCGAGGTCCGCTCGAATTCGCGGAACTCGGGGCAGACTTCGCTGGAGAGGGAGACGAACAGGCCCGGCAGCTCCTTCTGGAGGATCTCGCGGGCGCGCCTCTCGTGATCGGGCCGAAGGAACGAGAAGAGGAAGCACACGGCGACGGCCCGGACGCCCTCGCGGCGGAACACGTCCGCGGCGGCGCGCACCGAGGCCTCGTCGAGGGGCGTCACGACGCCGCCGTCGGCGCCGACGCGCTCGATCGCCTCCAGGCGAAGGGCCCGCGGGATGAGTGGCGGCGGCGTGTCGACGTTGAAGTCGTACAGCCCCGCCGCGGGGCGCTGCACGCGGCCGATCTCGAGCACGTCGCGGAACCCCGCGGTCGTCAGGAGGCCCGCCTTGACACCCTTGCGCTCCAGGAGCGCGTTCGTGCCGATCGTCGTGCCGTGGACGAGGTGGTCCACGGAGGCCGCGTCCCGCCCCGCGCTCTTCAGGAGCTTCCCGATCGCCGCGACGACCCCCTCGGAGGGGTCCGACGGCGTCGTGTACGACTTCGCCTGGGCGAGCCTTCCGTCGTCTCCGACGCCGATGACGTCGGTGAAGGTGCCCCCCACGTCGATTCCGATGCGCATTCTCACGCCCCCCTGGCGGTGCCTGAAGTCATGAGCGAGGCAATCTCGTTCTCGGAAAGCCCTCCCCACTCGCGGAGGACCTCGGCCGTGTGCTGGCCAAGGAGCGGCGACGGGCGCGGCGCGCCGCGGCGGATGGGGTCGGCGAGCGTCTTCACGTGCCCCGCGACCGGGTGCTCGAAGGAGGTCACCATCCCGCGCTGCGCGATCTGCGGCAGCTCGAGCGTGCGGTCGAGCGTCAGCACCGGCGCCGCGGGGATCCCCTCCGCGTTGAGCCGCGAGAGCCACTCCTCGGCGGGTCGCGTCCGCAGCGCCTCGGCGATCGACGGCTCGAGGACCTCGCGGTTCCTGACGCGAAGCTCGTTCGAGCAGTAGCGCGGGTCGTCCGCCCAGTCGGGGCGGCCCGCCGCCCGGCAGAAGCCCGCCCAGAACCGCTCCGTAAAGACGCCGATCGCGAGCCATCCGTCCCGCGTCGGATAGGCCCCGTACGGGACGACCGACATGTGACGCGATCCCTGGGGTCCGGGCACGCGGCCGTCGGCGAAGTGGTACTGGGCGACGTACGTGTGCATGGCCGTCAGGCAGTCGAGGAGCGACAGCTCGATCCGCTCTCCCACCCCCGTCCGCCCGCGGCGGACGAGCGCGGCCGCGATCGCGAGAGCGGCATAGCTTCCTCCCGCCAGGTCGCCCAGGGGGATCCCCAGACGCGACGGCGGCGCCCCCGGCTCCCCCGTCAGGCTCATCGCGCCCGACCAGGCCTGCACGACGAGGTCGAACGCCGGGAGGTCCCGCATCGGGCCCGACTCTCCGAAGCTCGAGATCGAGCAGAGGACGAGCGACGGGGAGAGCTCCCTCAGGCGGTCGTGGCCGATCCCCAGCCGCTCCATCACTCCGGGCCGGAAGTTGTCGATCACGACGTCAGCCTTCGCGGCGATCCGCTGGAACGCGTGGAGGCCCGCGGGGGTCCGGAGGTCGAGGGAGAGGCTCTTCTTGTTCCGGTTGATCGCGAGGAAGTAGGCGCTCTCGCCGTTGACGAACGGCGGGCCCATCCGGCGGATCTCGTCCCCCTCCGGGGGCTCGATCTTGATCACCTCCGCGCCGAGGTCGGCGAGGAGCATGGTCGCGTACGGCCCGGCGAGCATGCGTGTGAGGTCGAGGACGCGGATCCCGTCGAGCATCAGAACGCGGGCTCCTTGAACTCGCCGAAGACTTCCTTGAGCGACTTCGTGACCTCCCCCACCGTGGCGCGGGCCTTCACGGCCTCGAGGATCGGGGGCATCAGGTTCGCGTTGGACTCCGCGGCACGGCGGACCGCGCCGAGGGCCGCCTCCACGGGGCCCGAAGGCCGCGAGGCGCGGAGCTCCCGGAGCTCGTCGACCTTCCGCTCCGCGGCCGCGACGTCGTACGGGTGGACCTCGACCTGCGGTGCCCTGGCGTCCTTGACGACCTGCCGGTTCACCCCGACCTTCGGCAGGTCGCCGGAGCGGATCCTGCGCTCGATCTCGTACGCCTGCCTCGCGAGCTTCCGCTGCAGCTTCCCCTCCTCGATCGCAACGAGGATGCCGCCCATGCCGCGGACCTCGTCCTCGGCCCGGCGGATCGCCTGTTCCATCTGCGACGTGAGCGACTCCACGAAGTAGCTTCCGGCAAGCGGGTCCACGGTGTCGCAGAGACCGACCTCCTCGGCGAGGATCTGCATGGTGCGGAGAGCGAGGAGCGAGGCCTTCTCGCTGGGGATGCTGTACGCCTCGTCGTAGCAGCAGAGGGCCATCGTCTGCGTCCCCCCGAGCGCGCCGGCGAGCGCGTAGTAGGCGCCTCGGACGATGTTGTTCTCGGGCTCCGCGAGCGTCAGGCCGCTACCGCCGCCCCCGGCGATCATGCGGAGCTGCATGCTCTTCGGGTTCCGCGCCCCGTAGCGCTCGCGGACGATCGTCGCCCAGCGGCGCCGTCCTGCGCGGAACTTCGCCACCTGCTCCCAGAGGTTTCCGTACACGTTGAAGTTGAAGGTGACCCTCGGCGCGACGTCGTCGATCGGGAGGCCCCGGGCGATGGCGGCGTCGAGGTAGGCGCCGGCGATCTCGAAGGCGAGCCCCATCTCCTCCGCGGGCGTCGCGCCCGACTCGCGGAGGTGGTAGCCGCACACGCTCACCGCGTTGTAGCCCGGGGCGTTGTGCGCGCAGAAGTCGATCGAGTCGGTCACCATGCGGACGCTGGGGGCCACGGGGAAGATCCACGCGCCGCGGCCGACGAACTCCTTCAGGATGTCGTTCTGCGCCGTCCCTCGGACCCGCTCGATCGGGACGCCCTGGGCCTCGGCGACGGCGAGGTACATCGCCATGAGCGTGAGGGCGGGGGCGTTGATCGTGAGCGACGTGGAGACGCGGTCGAGCGGGATCCCCGCGAAGGCGCGCGCCATGTCGTCCACCGTGTCGACGGCCATGCCGACCCGGCCGACCTCACCCTCGGCCCGCGGGTCGTCGGAGTCGAGGCCGAGCTGCGTCGGAAGGTCGAAGGCGACGTTGAGGGCGTTCTGCCCGTGCGAAAGGAGGGCGTGGAAGCGCTCGTTCGTCTGCTCGGGCGTGCCGAACCCGGCGTACTGGCGCATCGTCCAGGGACGCTCGCGGTACATGAGGGGGTGGATCCCGCGCGTGAACGGGAATTCGCCCGGGAGACCCGGCGCGGTCACCGGCGCGTCGTCCGCCGTGTAGACCGGCTTTACCTCGATACCGGACTCGAGGACGACCTTGCGCGCCTCGCTCGGATCCACTCGACGATCTCCTCGAAGGATGCGCCCATGCGGAAGACTTTTTCGACCCCGAGGTCGTGGAGCGCGGGCTCGTCCCGGTCGGGGATGACCCCGCCCACGACCACGGCCTTGCCGCTTCCCGTGAGCTCACGCATCACGGCACGGCAGATGGGGAGGTGCGCGCCGGAGAGGATGGAGAGGCCGACGACGTCGACGTCCTCGTCGACGGCCGCGCGGGCGATCTCCTGCGCGGTGCGGTGGAGGCCCGTGTAGATCACCTCCATCCCCGCGTCGCGGAGGGCCTGCACGACCACCTTGGCCCCCTTGTCGTGGCCGTCGAGGCCCGGCTTGGCGATGAGCACCCGGATGCTTTTGATCTCAACCATTTCGTCGGAGCATACCCTCGCCCTCGCCTCCGGTTCAACGCGAGACCGCGAGGAACGGGAGTCGGGGCCTCCCGTTCCTCCGCGCCGCGCTTCCTTCGCGCGCGTCGCGGGCTGTAGAATCCGAGGCCCCGCCAGGAAGGAGATCCGTGGAGCGCGAGACCGCCTCGATCCTCGCCGTCGCCGCTCGCGTACCGCCCTTCGCGCTCGCGGCCGAGGTGGTGGACCGCGCCTACGGGCGCCCGCCGGGGTCCGGCGGGCGTCGCTTGGCGGCGTACGACGAGGATGCCCTGACGCTCGCGTACGAGGCCGCCGACCGCTGCCTCCGCGGCTTCGATCGATCGCTCTTGCGCGCGCTGTACGTGGCCTCCACGTCGTGGCCTCGCGCCGCCGCGGCCCAAGCCGAGCGGATCGCGGCGTGGCTGGACCTGCCCGAGTCCGTCGAGGTCTCCACGTTCGCCGGGTCGCTGCGCTGCGGCGCCTCGGCGCTCCGCCTCGCGCTCTCCTCTCCCTCTCGCCCCGCGCTCGTCGTGGCGGCAGACAGGCTGACCTCGCCGCCGGGCTCGGAGCAAGAGGCCTCGCTCGGCGACGCCGCGGCCGCGGTGCTCGTGGGAGACGGGGAGGGGATCGCGCGGGTAGGCAACTGGACCTCTCGCGCCGACGTGACCGAGTGGGCGTCCGCGGACGTCAGGTTCGTCACGACGCAGGCCGCGAGGCTCGCCGGGTCCGTCCCCCGCGAAGGGTGCGTGCGCGCAGGCGTATCGGCGCCGGGAATCCGCGCCGCGAGAGCGGCCGCCGGGGCGCTGCGGATCCCGTCCACGATCGGGGCCATGGACAAGGTCGGCTTCTGCGGGGCTGCGCACCCGCTCCTCGCGCTCGTCGAGCTGATCGAGGGGGCGTCCGCTGGGGAGAGGCTCCTCTGGGCCGCCGTCGGGGACGGCGTGGAGGGCGCCACGCTCGAGGTCGTACGACCGCCGTCCGATCCGACGCTCGCGCACGGGCTGGCGCGGGTCCGCCCCCTGACAGCCTACGGGACGTGGCTCGCCTCGAGGACGTTCTTCGATGACCCCGCCCAGCAGCGGGTCTTCGCGTCGCCCGCGATGGAGAAGCGCGACGAGGAGCACCTGTTGCGCCTCCACGGGACGCGCTGCGCGGCGTGCCGCGCGACGCACACGCTCCCGTCGCCCGTGTGCGCGGATTGCGGCGCCGTCGAGGGGCTCTCGCGGATGTCCCTGTCTCGCGAGGGAAAGGTCTTTACATTCACGCATGAGCACTACGTCCCGACCCCGACGCCGCCCGTGACGATGGCCGTGGTGGACCTGGAGGGAGGGGGCCGGATCCTCGTCCAGGTCGCGGACGCCCTCCCCGACGAGGTGAGGACGGGCGCACGCGTGCGCCTTGTCCCGCGCCGGCTCCACATGGGCGGGGGCGTGCCCAACTACTATTGGAAGGCGGTCCTCGCATGAGCGGGCGCGTCGCCATCGTGGGGGCCGGCTGCACGGCGTTCGGAGAGCACTTCGACCGCTCGTACACGGACCTCGCCGCCGAGGCGGCGCAGGAGGCGCTGCGCGAGGCGGGCGTCCCGGCAAAGTCAATCGGCGCGGCGTGGCTTTCGACGGCCTTTCCCGACGTGGGGGTGTACCGGGGCCGGTCGGGGATGGACCTCGCCGAGTCGCTCGGCGTCTCGGGGATCCCGATCACGCGTGTGTCGAACTACTGCGCCTCGGGCGGCGACGCGCTCAGGAACGCCGCGAACGCCCTGCTCGCGGGGGAGTGCGACGTCGCCCTGGCGGTCGGCGTGGAGAAGCAGCGTGATCGCCCGCCCCAGGAGAGCATCGTCAAGATGATGGTGGAGGCGGGCCACCCTTCCTACCAGAAGGGGTTCACGGCCGCGGGGACGTTTGCCGTGTTCGCCGTCCGGCACATGGAGGTCCACGGCTTGACGCGCCAGGACATCGCCGCCGTGTCGGTGAAGAACCATGCTCACGGCGTGGAGAACGCCAAGGCGCACCACCGGAAGCCGGTGACGGCCGAGCAGGTCCTCTCGTCGCCCCAGGTGGCGTGGCCGCTGACGCTCCTCGACTGCTGCCCGACGACGGACGGCGCGGCCGCCGTGGTGCTCGTGCGGGAGGACGATGCCTCGAAGTACCGATCGCGCGTCCTCGTGGCGGGAATCGGCTTCTCGGTCACTTCGGGCTGGGACGCCCCGTTCCACGACGAGAAGTTCGACTTCCTCGGCTTCCCCGCGGTCCGCGACGCGGCGAGGCGGGCCTATGCGCAGGCGGGGATCAGCGAGCCGTCGAAGGACCTCCACCTCGTCGAGGTCCACGACTGCTTCTCGGTGAACGAGCTGATCGCCTACGAGGACCTGGGCCTCTGTCCGCCCGGCGGCTCGGCGGGGCTCCTGCGCGACGGCGTGACTCGTCTCGGAGGGCGGTTGCCGGTAAACCCGAGTGGCGGCTTGCTCTCCTGCGGCCACCCCGTGGGCGCGACGGCGCTTCGGATGGTGTACGAGGCCGTGCGCCAGATCCAGGGCGCCGCGGGCAAGCGCCAGGTCCCGGGCGCGCGCCAGGCGGCCACGCAGAACATCGGCGGCCCCGGCGCGGTCGCCTTCGTCTCAGTCCTGCGGGCGATGTAGCCGCCCCGGATTTCCGTCCGTTTTTCCGGTTGACAGGCCGAAGATACTTTAGATATAAACTAAATGCCTCGCCAAGGCACTGGACGCTCCCACCATGGATACCACCCCGGTCCTGGAGCGGTGCCGGACGGTCCTGTCCGGCGGCGCGGCGGAGGCAGTGGCCCGGTGGAAGGGGCCCGCGATCGGGTGCTTCCCCGTCTACACGCCTTTCGAGCTCTACCACGCCGCGGGCGTCCTCCCGGTCGGCGTCTTCGGCGCCGAGGGAAAGGTCGAGCTCGCCCACGCCGACGCGCGCTTCCAGTCGTTCGTCTGCTCCATCGCGAAGTCCACCCTCGAGCTTGCCTTCCAGAAGAAGCTCGGAGGGCTCGGCGGCGTCGTCTTCCACTCCATCTGCGACGTCGCCCGCAACCTCGCCAGCGTCTACAAGCGCAACTTCCCCGACCTCTTCGTCGAGTACATCCACCTCCCCCAGAACCCGAGCTCCGCCGCGGCCCAGGCCTACATGGAGTCCGAGCTGCGCCGCGTCCTGGGGCGCGTCGAGCAGTGGGTCGAGAAGAAGGCCTCCGACGACGACCTCCGCAGGAGCATCCGCCTCTACAACCGCGCCCGGGCCCTCATGCGCGAGCTGTACGCCCTCCGCGCGAGCAACCCGGAGAAGGTCAGCGCCGTGGAGGCCTACCAGCTCGTCCGCGCCGGGACCTACCTGCCCCCGGAAGAGCACTCCGCCATCCTCCAGGACGCCCTCGTCGAGATCCGCGCCCGCCAGGGGAAGCGGATGGACCGGATCCGCGTGATCATCGAAGGGGCCTTCTGCGAGCAGCCCCCCATCGGGCTCATCGAGGTGCTGGAGCGCGCCGGCTGCTACGTGGTCGATGACGACTGGGTCGCCGGGTGGCGCTGGTTCACGGGCGACGTCGCCGAGACGGGAGACCCGTACGCCGCGCTCGCGAAGGCGTACCTGGACGGCAGCCGTCCCTCCTCCACGCGGCACGACTGGCGCCGCCCGCGGCACGAGGAGCTGGTGGAGCGTGTCCGCGCCCACAAGGCCCAGGCCGTCGTCTTCACCCCCGCCAAGTTCTGCGAACCCGCGCTCTTCGACTACGTCCTCTTCCGCCGGACGCTCGACCGCGAGCAGATCCCCCACCTCCTCATCGAGTTCGAGGAGAAGATGTGGACGTTCGAGCGCGCCCGCACCGAAGTCGAGACCTTCGCCGAGTCCCTCCTCTTCGATTAGGACGCGAGGACCATGGCCGAATACAAGGGCTCAGTCCACGAGAACTCGAAGAAGATCATGACCGACTGGTACGGCCAGCTCGCGCAGGCGTGCCAGAGCGGGGCCCCGTCGGCCTACATCATGATCACGGGCAACTGCGTCGAGATCCTCCGCGCCTTCGACATCCTGCCCATCTTCCCCGAGGTGAACGCCCTCCAGCTCGCCATCCGCAAGCAGTCGCTCCCTTTCATCCTTAAATCCGAGGAGATGGGGTACTCGAGCGACAACTGCGCCTATGTGAAGTGCGACGCGGGCTTCACCTTCGAGGGGGGCGTCGGGAAGGAGGCGAAGATCCCCACGCCGAGCCTCATCGTCTGCAACTTCGTCGGGTGCAACGTCTACATCAAGTGGTTTGAGCACTCGGCGGAGTACCTCAAGGCCCCCCTCTTCATGATCGACGTCCCCTTCCTGCGCGAGGACGAGCTGCGCCAGGAGGACCTCACGTACGTCGTCGCGCAGCTCAAGGAGCTGATCACGATGTGCGAGAAGATCACGGGGAAGAAGTTCGACATCGACAAGCTCCGCGAGGTCTGCGACCAATCGAAGCGCGCGGAGGAGGGCTGGGCGCGCGCGAAGGACCTCTGCAAGAACTCGCCGGCGCCGTTCGACGCCTACTTCGACTCCATCAACATGATGGGGCCGATCAACGTGCTCCGCGGGACCCGGGACGCCGCCGACTTCTTCGACGGGGCCGTCCAGGAATTCGAGGAGGCCGTCGCCGATCGCCGCGGGCCGCTGCCCGAGGAGAAGTTCCGCATCGTCGTCGAGGGGCCTCCCCCCTACCCGTACTACCGCGCCTTCCGCGACCTCTTCGCCGCGTGGGGCGCCGTCAGTGTGCAGTCGACCTACTCGACCGTCGGCGGGATCTGGGAGTGGGGCTACCGCCACGACTCGCGGCGCCCGCTGGAATCGATCGCGGAGCACATGATCGTCCACAACATCTGCAACCGCCCGCTGCTCAAGCGGTACGACCAGATCCAGCGCTACGTGGAGGAATGGAAGGCCGACGCGCTCGTGATCCACTCGATCAAGAGCTGCCGCCTCTTCTCCGCGGGGCAGGGGGACATGCGCGACTACTTCACGAACAAGCTCGGCGTCCCGACGCTCATGGTCGAGAGCGACCTCGAGGACCCGCGCTACTACGCGCACGCGCAGATGAAGAACCGGATCGACGCCTTCTTCGAGTCCCTGGAACACCGCAGGCTCGTCGCACGGAGCTAGAGATGCTGTACGCCGCAGGGGTGGACGTCGGGTCGACGCAGACGAAGGCCGTCCTCGTGGACGGGAGCCGCGCGATCGTCGGGCGGACCCTCATCGACACGGGCGCGAACGTGACCCGCGCCGCCGAGAACGGGTTCGTGGCCGTCTGCAAGGAGGCCGGGATCGTCCGCGAGCAGGTGAAGTACGTCGTCGGCACCGGCTACGGCCGGTACAAGGTGACCTTCGGCGACGCGCAGGTCACCGAGATCTCCTGCCACGCGCGCGGGGCGCACTTCCTCTTCCCGATGACGCGCACCGTGATCGACATCGGCGGCCAGGACACGAAGGCGATTCGCGTCGGGGCGAACGGCGAGGTCGTGGACTTCTCGATGAACGACAAGTGCGCCGCGGGGACGGGGAGGTTCCTCTCCGCGGCAGCCGAGGTCCTCGACATGACGCTCGACCGGATCGGGCCCGTCTCGCTCGGCGCGAAGGACCCCGTGAAGCTCTCCAGCGTCTGCACCGTGTTCGTCGAGAGCGACATCATGTCGTACCTGGCGCAGGACCGGACCCCTCCGGACATCCTGGCGGGGGTTCATCGCTCCATCGCGACACGGACGATGTCGCTCGTGCGGCGCGTGGGCATGGAGGTGGAGTACACGATGACGGGCGGGGTCTCGAGGAACGTCGGCATGGTGCAGGCGCTCCAGGAGATGCTCGGGGCTTCCCTGAACGTCAGCGGCGACTCGCAGTTCATGGGGGCGCTCGGCGCGGCGCTCTTCGCGATCGAGCGTGCCGAGGTCGCCGGCCGCGGGGTGAA
>CAZYRM010000036.1:3284-45806 GCA_964649705.1 uncultured Planctomycetia bacterium | reverse complement strand
CCGACGCGCCGACTCCTCAAGCGCACCGCGGCCGAGATCCTCCGCGCGGGCGATTAGCTCCGCGGGTCGGCGCGGGACTGCTGGGAATTCCAGCAGTCCACCTGGGGAAGTGGGGCGGAATCCAGCAGTCCGTTCGGCCCTCGATCTCCCAGGAATCTGCCAACCTCCCTCACCGACAAGCAGTTACAGGTTCGGCCCCCCGCTGGCACGCCGGTTGTTCTCCTCGTACGGGCGTTCCAACGACAGGAGGGACCCATGCGCATCGGTAACCGGTTGGGCGACTACGTCCTCGTCGACAAGCTGGGCGAGGGGGGCTTCGGGGAGGTCTGGCGCGCGGAGGACCGGGAGCGCCCCGGCGAGTTCGTGGCTGTGAAGGTCTCCACGCGGCCCGACGCCGCCGCGTCGCTCGGGCGGGAGGGGAGGATGCAGCACTCCCTGCAGCACCCGAATATCGTGAGGACGCTGTCGAGCCGCCTCGAGCACGACCCGCCGTACCTTGTGAACGAGTGGGTGCAGGGAGAGTCGCTGCGAGACAGGCTCGGGCGGGTCCGTCGGATGTGGCCGGGCGAGGCCCTGCCGATCCTGCGCCAGGTCCTCCACGCCCTCTCGGCGGCGCACGGGGCCGGGCTCGTCCACCGCGACGTGAAGCCCGCGAACGTCCTCCTGGGTCACGAAGGGACCGTCAAGCTCGCCGACTTCGGGCTCGGGCGGGCCGGCGCGGCCGCCGCGGGGTCGATGGCCCTCTCTCGCGGCGCCAGCCTCTCCGCGGAGCGCGGCGCGGTCGGGACCTTCTTCTATATGTCGCCCGAGCAGCTCGACGGGCTCCCGGGCGACCTGAGGAGCGACCTCTACTCCTGCGGCGTAATGCTCTACGAGATGCTCACGGGCGTGGCGCACCCGATCCGACTGCCGGTCGCGGGGGTCGCTCCCGGCCTCATGGACGTGATCGATCGGGCCCTCTCGACCGATCCGGACAGGCGCTTTCGGACAGCGGGAGAGATGCTCGCGGCCCTCGAGGGGGCGGAGCGGGAGCCGGCGCCCGAGGTGCACTGCCCTCGGCCGAGGAACAGCGCCCCGCGGAAGGGGCTGATCGCGTGGACGGTCTTCGCGGTCGCGGCCATGGTGCTGTTCTACGTCGTCGTGGGCGTCCTGACCTATTGCGATGCCAGGAAGGGGGAGAGTGCTGAGAGGTGTGCCACGTCGTGGTCACCACAGAGGGACGGAGGACACTGAGATGGATCTGAACGAAGTGACGGAACGCGTCATCGGGGCGGCCATCGAGGTCCACAAGCACCTTGGGCCAGGACTCCTGGAGTCCGCCTACGAGGAGTGCCTCTGCCACGAGATGAGTCTGCGCCAAATCCCGTTCGAGCGGCAACGCGCCCTGCCCATCGAGTACAAGGGCATCAAGCTCGACTGCGGGTATCGGCTGGACCTCCTGGTCGAGAATGTAGTCGTCGTGGAGGTCAAGGCGGTGACGATCCTCCAGGGCATTCACGAGGCGCAGCTCCTGAGTTACCTGAAGCTGGGCGGTTGGAAGATCGGGTTGCTGCTCAATTTCAACGTGCCCGTCTTGAAGGACGGCATCCGGAGGAGGATGCTGTAGGCGCGGATCGTCTCTGTGTTCTCCGAGACTCTGTGGTGCCCAAACCGGCGCCGCCTGCCACCTCGCGGCCGCATGGGAGAGGGACCCGATCGCTCCGAGTCGATCGCGAGAGTGCTTCACGACATTGGGATGCAGGAGTAGTCTCGTTGCGTGCCCCCGCCACGGGAGGTAGGCCGTGAGACGCTACACGTCGTTCTTCGTGGCGGTCGCCATCTTCGCCCTCGTCGGGTGTGACTCCACCCCGCCGCCCGCCCAGGAACCCGCGGCACCCAAGGTAGAGCCGACCTCACCCACCGCAGAGCCTGCCCCGTCGAAGGCCGAACCTGCGCCGCCGAAGGCCGAGCCTGCACCGCCCAAGGCGGAGCCCGAGCCCCCGAAGGCAGAGCCCGCACCGCCCAAGGCGGAGCCCGAGCCCCCGAAGGCCGAGCCTGCGCCCCCGAAGGTCGAGCCCGCGAAGCCGCCCGCGGCGCCGGAGCCACCCAAGCACAAGTACATGGGCGTGGCGACCTGCAAGATGTGCCACCAGAAGGACACCGAGGGGAAGCAGTTCGCCATCTGGTCGGAGTCCAAGCACGCGCAGGCCTGGAAGGCCCTCGGCTCGGACGCCGCGAAGAAGCTCGCTGCGGCGAAGGGGATCGCAGGCGATCCCCAGCAGGCGCCGGAGTGCCTCAAGTGCCACGTGGCCGGCTTCGGCGCCCCCGCCGAGTTCCTCGGGCCGAAGTTCGACCCGAAGGACGGCGTCCAGTGCGAGGCCTGCCATGGTCCCGGCGGCGACTACTGGAAGAAGGAGGTCATGAAGGACAAGGACAAGGCCCGCTCGCTCGGCCTCGTCCTCCCCGACGAGGCCCTCTGCAAGACCTGCCACAACCCCGAGAGCCCGAGCTACAAGGAGTTCAAGTTCGACGAGTTCCTCTCGAAGATCGCCCACCCCGTCCCGAAGAAGTAGCCGCGGGCGAGTCAGCGAATCGCGAGGCCGTCGATCCAGATCCGAAGCGGCGGGGCCCCCCAGGAGTCCACGCCGATCGAGATCCAGTTCACGGCCTTCAGATCCTCCGCCCCCTCGCGGCGGAAGCTCTCGTCCCCCGCGAGCGGGATGGCGTAGTAGTTCCAACCGTCGCGCCCCTCGTTGTACTTCGGCGCGCGGAACCAGTCCTCGACCGGCACGAGTCGGATGAACTTCTCCTCCGTCTCGTGCAGCGTCACGACCGGGTTCCCGTCCTGCCAGCCCGTGACGTCCCCGTTCAGGTACCGCGCCCAGAAGACCAGCTCCTTGCGGCCCGAGAGCGCCCAGCACGCCTTCTTCGAGCCCGGGAAAAGCGCCGCCACGCGAAACCCCCCGTACGGCTGGATGACCGCGCGGAGCGACGTCTTGCCGCAGATCCGCGTCTCCGCGTCGTCGGCGAAATCGAACCGCGAGGAGTTCGTCTGACACGTGAAGCCCCACTCGGAGGCGTTCCCCTCCGTGCCGACCTCCTCCACGTCCTCCACGACGTAGGCGTCGAGCCACGCCAGGTCCGAGAGCTTCCCGTCCGTCACCGTGACCCCGACACGGTAGAACCCGGGCGCCTTCCATGTGTGCGTCACCTTGTCCCCCGTCGCCGTCGTCCCGTTCCCCAGGTCCCAGCGGAACGACAGGGTCCCCCCGTCGGGGTCCGCGCTCGCCGAGGCGTCGAGCGTGACGGCCTGGCGGGCCTTGAGCGTGGAGGGCGCCGACAGCCTGGCGACGGGCGGCTCCCCGGTCGAGTCTCCCGTCTGTACGCTCTCGATGTTCGTGACGCCGCCCTCGACGTGGACCGCCTCCGCGCTCTTGCAGACGTTCGCCGCGACGCGGACCCAGTCGGCGTGCTGGAGGAAGACGTCCCAGCGGTTCTCCTCCAGGACGTTCTGCTCGACGATCCAATGGCGGATCTTCCACTTCTTCCCCTGGCTCTCCTGGTCGCCGATTAGGGCGATCCCCGCGCCGTGGTTGTGGTGGCAGCGGTTCCCGCGGACGACGACGTGGCTCCCCGGGCCGAACATGAACACGATCCCCGCGTGGCCGCCCTCGGGGAGGTGCGGCGAGTTGTGGAACCCCTTCGGGTCGCCGTTCCAGGCCGCCTCGTTGTCGAGGAGCACCGTCTGGTCCGATCCTCCCATCCAGAAGCCGTAGCTCGAGTGGTTCGCCTTGTTGCGGACCCAGCGGTTCCGCGGCGCCCAGCACTCGATCGCGTTGTTGTTCGCGTAGGAGCAGTCGTTCTCCTCGAACAGGTTCCCCGTCGAGCACCAGCCGTTCAGGACCCTGACGAAGATCCCGTCCCCTCCATGCGTGCAGTCGTTCCCGCGGAGGACGTTGTCGTTGGAGCCGCTCTCGAGGAGGACGCTCGTCGAGTCGCGGGCGTGGACCTCGCCGGGGGCGATCCGGAGGCCGTAGGAGAGGTTGTTCTTCGAGACCGTGTTCCGGCAGCTCGTCCAGAGCTTGAGGCAGGTGTTGGAGCACTTCGAGAAGTCGTTCGCCTCGATCGTATTCCCCTCGCACTCCTCCAGGATGCAAGCATCCCAAACGCGGTTCGCCTTGTTGCCGCGGAGGACGCTCTTCTTCACGCGCGCAAGGACGATCCCGCCGCGCCGCCCGTTCTCCCCCCAGCCGAACTCGGGGTCGTGGAAGTTGTCCGAGAAGTCGCACCCCTCGACGGTCCAGCCCTCCGCGTCCTCGATCCGGAGGCCGGTTTCGAACCCCTTCACGTTGACGTTTCGCAGGGTGACTCCGCTGACGCCCTGGGCCAGGACCCCGACGCCCTTGAACTCCTTTGGGTTCCCCTCCGTCGCGCCGACGACCCACGCCCCCTGGCCGTCAATCGTGATATTCGCGGCCTTGACGACGATCGGGCCGTAGGTCTTTTTCGGGTCGAGCGTGGTGTCCCTCGTCACCTCGCACGGGTCCGCGGCGAACGCCAGGCCCGCGAGGACGATCCAGAGGAGAAACGGGTTTCGCATCGGTCTGCCTCCCATCGAGTGTCACGCTGCGATCAAAGGAGCACCAGGATCGAGAGGATGCCGCTCGCCGCGAGCACGAGCACCAGCGGGGTCCGCAGGCCGCTCGGCGTCCGATCGTCCGTGGCGTCGGTGAGCTGGCCGGCGGTCGCGAGGCGGCCCTCGGCCGCGCCGTAGACGAAGACCAGGCCGTACGGAGAGAGGAGCAGCGCGCGCAGGACCGCGAGGTCGGCGGCGAAGAGGAGGACGATGCCGAGGTGGACCAGCCAGCCCCACTCCCTGAGGACGCCGCGGTCCATCCCCGGGATGTTCCACGGGAAGGGCAGGCCCGGATGGTCGACTCCGTCCCACCAGAAGCGGAGGACCGAGACCGCGCGGTCCTGGCCGGCCACGCCCACGAAGGCCAGCACGTCGTGGAGCGCGAACGTGCAGAACACGGTGACGATCAGCCAGCGGATCGGGGCCCGTCGCAGGATCACCTGACGCGCCTCCCAGAGGAGGAGGAGCCCCAGGAGGAAGCCGGCGTTGCACAGGGGGACGTCCTGGCGATCCCCCGAGACGACGCGGGACGACAGGCCCAGGCTGTCCAGCGGGACCAGGGCGCCCAGGATCCGCGGCCAGGCGAGGCCCACGATGACGAGGGCGCGCACGGCCATGGCATACGCCACGAAGCGGAGCCGCACCTCGGCCTCGAGGATCTCGTTGCGCCGGTCGGCGGACTCCTGCGACCGCGCGCGCGGTTCGGCGACAGCCGGCGGGTCCTGGCCCGGCTCGGCCGGCGAAGCCTCTCTCAGGAGCGCGTTGCACACCGGACACGGGTGGTGCGCGCCGGTCTCCCGGAAGGCCACGTGCCCGCGCTCGCACGTCATCCGGACGGGTGCGCGGACGACCTCGATGTCCAGGGCCCCGCCGCACCGCGGACAGACATGGTCCCACGGATCGAACTCGGAACCGCACGGACACCGGTACGGCATGGCCGCGATTCCTCCTCCGACCAGGCGGATCCCCGCGGGTCGGGACCGTCGCGACGACGCGGACCTCGATCGAGCCTCAGAGCCCTTCGACGAGCGCCTGGAGGACGCGCAACGCCACGGTGACGCCGAGGTCGCCGGTCGCCTCTTCGTACGCGGCGATCGAGAGTGTCCCCTGGTCGTGCCACGGAGGGTTCGCCTGCGCGGGCAGGCAGACGATCAGGGTCGTCAGCACGTCGATGGCTCCTCCAGGACGGCCTGGATTCTACGCTCGCTGACTGGGTGGCACAACGAGCCGCGCGAATCGGCGCGCGGGAGTGGTGGGGGCTCTCCAGCGCCGCGCCCGCGCGCAACGGCGGCGAACGCCCTAAGGGCACGCACAATCATTCGCTGACAGTCCTACGTCCTATCGACGGAACACGTCCCATACGGAGTCGTCCCACCACTCCTGCGAGAGGAGGTGGGCGATCTCGGACGTCCGCATGTCCCCCTCCTCCTCCTCGTAGAGCGGCAACCCGAGCGCCTCGGCGAAGCGGAGGTCGAACTCGAGGAAGGCGCCCTTCACGTCGTCCGAGGTCGACTCGGGGTAGACCTCGAAGCAGACGAGCCGGTCATCTTCGGAGAGCGCGACGAGCTGGCGCGCCACGACGCGTCCGCGGGCGTTCCGCGCGTAGACGACCTGCTTGTTCACGTCGAGGACCACCGCCGCGGCCGAGTAGGCGCAGATCTGTCCGACGCCGAGACAGGTCCCCACGTACGTGCCGAGACGCAGGGCCTCGATCGGGTCCTGCTCGACCGCGAGGTCCAGGTCGCCCACGCCGCGCACCCGGAGGGCGAAGTTGATTCCGCGGGTCCACTTCGCCGCATCCACGCGCGGGTGGCGGCGAAGCCAGGCCTGAGTGGCCGGGTGGCCGAGGAGGTACTCCGCGGGGGGCTTGCCGTCCGCGATGGCCTGGAGGAGCCTGCGCAGCCCCCGACGGTTACGGTCGCTGAACTGGAGCATCTCGAGCGCATGGCGCAGCGCCTCTTGGCGCCGGTCGAGGGGGAGCCCCCGGCCCATCGCCTCGACCGCGAGGTCGCCGAGGAGGTCGAGGCGGACCCTCAACAGCCGCTCTCCAAGGACACGTCGATGCCGTTCGATCTGCCCCGTCGTGAGCGTGCGACCCCGCTCAACGAACTCGCGGAGCCGTCTGGGAACGGGGTTCGCCCCCGCGCGCGCGTTGCGCACGAGAAGCTCGCAGACGTCGGGTATCGGCCGTGCGAGCAGCTTCGGGTCGTTCACAGGATGTTCTTTGAACGTCTCGATGACACCGCGCCGATCCGGCGGGAAGAGGTTTCCCAGGACCTTCGCGGTCCTGAGAAGGGACCGTGGGTGCCGCAGGAACCCCTCGGCGACCATCTCTGGCAGGAGCCGCGCAAGCGTCTCCATGCCGCCTTCCATTCTGCTGTTGCCGAAGATCCCGCGTTCGACCTCCTCCTCGAGGGTCAGGAAGCACCGGTCAGGCGCGGCGAGGACTCGCGTCGAGAGCTCCGCGGGCAGCGAATCGACGAAGGAGGCGACGACGATCGAGGCAAGCTCCTCTTCGTCGAACGGGGGCAGGGCAAGTCGGGACGCCAGGGAGCAGGCCGCCGGCCACCAGCGCTCGAGGTCCTCGACAGAGTCCCAGCACTGGAAGTAGCGCCGCATGGACTCGATGAGCTTCTCCTGCCTGTCCTCCGGGACCGACTGCACGCACTCGACCATGCGAGGGAACTGCCGTCGGATGTACTGCCACTTCGCATGACGGGTCCTCCAAGGCACGTCGTGGTGGACGACGCCTGTCGCGACGCCGAGGAGGAGACACGCGGCGGCGGGGGAGAGTCGGCACCATGCGGTCCCCTGAATCATGTCCGCCAGCCCGGGCAAGACACCGAAGCGCTCCCAGAGCACGACCACGAAGCCGGGAGCGCTCAGCGCCGACTCATCCTTGATGTGGGCCGCCAGGGCCCGCATGTCAGCGGCGGGGTACGCGTCGCATGGCGGAACCGCGCACAGGTCGGCCCGCTCGGAGTACAGGCCGGCGAGCTCGATTCCCTCGATGGCGTATTCGAGCGGGGTGTCGTACTCGATTCCGAAGAGGAGGTCGCGCAAGCGCCGGGCGTACAGCGTCTCCGTCGTGCATGCGTCCAGGCGCGCGAGGTACTCCTCCAGATGGGCGGGCGGCGGCCTCCGCACGTCGTTGGACTCTGCGACGATCGCCAGGAACGCCGCCTGCCGCGCCGTCGGACGGCAGACGGCGTGCGACAACCAGTCAAGCGCGAACGCAGGGGCAGTCCTGGCGAGCAGCCGCACGACGCACGCGCGCGCGTCGGGATCGGTCTGGATGCAGAGGCCCCCACACGCCGCCAGGCAGCGGCGCACGCCGGCCCACGGCAGCCCGCGCAGGAGCGGGAGAGCCGCCGTCGCGAACCAGGGCGGGAGCGTCAGCCCCGATGGGCGCGGTCCGCCGTGGTGGTAGGCGAGGCCGAAGTCGGCGCCGCCGGCGTGGGGCGCCGCGAGCGCGAGGCGAGCCTCGTCGTACCCCGCCCGCCCGAGCCTGCGTGTGTCCTCTTCGCAGTCGCCCCCGAGCACGTGAAGGACCTCGGCGAGGCCCTTCGGGTGGCACACGTACGGCCGCAAGTCGGTTTCCACGGTCCGTCGCCGCTTGGGGGGCTGCCGGAGGGTCCCGCGGTAGGCGCGGGGGTGCGCGGCCGTGGCGAGGGGGCGGGAGGGATGGACGTCGCCTTCCGGCCTCGCGAGGTTCTCGGCGCGCGCGTCGGGGGCGGGGACGGTTTCGATGGCGAGCGCGCGGAGGTGAAACCGTGCGGCCGAATCCCAGCGCGCCGCGCCAATGGCGGACCACGCCGCGAGGATCCGATCGCGTTCGGCGCACACCCGCTTGGGCACGGATACGAGAGGCACCTCCACGGTCTCGAAGCGCGTCCTCCATGCGCGCAGGGGATCGGGCCCCTCGGGCCAGGGAGGGGGCGGCTTGGGGTCCCGCACGCGCGACAGAAGCGCCGTCAGGCCCTCGGGACGACGCAGCACGGCCACGAGCAGGTCCGTCTCCGCGGATCGCCCCTGGGACGGCCTGCCCCCGTCCTCTCGTTCGTGCTTCCCCATGTAGGCCACCTTCGAGGACTCCGGGCCATGCGAGGAAGCTACACCGGGCCGGCGTCGACGGCTATACTTCGCGCCTATGGATGCAAGACACCTGTGCACGGTCGTCCTGGCGGACAACTACAGGAAACTGGTCGCCTGGTACAAGAAGGCGCTCCAGATGAAGGTGAACCAGGTCGTGACCGATGGGTTCGACTGGACCGAGCTCGTGCGACCGGGCCTGCGCATCGGTCTCACGCCCGCGAAGCAGATGGGGAAGAAGCTCCCGAAGAAGCGCGCCAACGCCGTCATCCTCCACCTCGTCACTCGCGACGTTCGCGGCCTGCTCCGCCGGGTGAAGAAGTGCGGGGCCAAGGTCCCCTTCGGCCCGACCTACGACGAAAAGGGGAAGTACTGGTACGGCGCCTTCCACGACCCCGAGGGCAATGACGTCTGGGTCATCGATCTCGAGCCGAAGCGCTGACCAGGGGCCCCGCGTTCGGGCCTGACGGTCTCCGGAGGCTTCGAGGCATCGCACGCATGTACTCCAGGTCCTTCGGAAGACTCCTGGAGGCCCTGATGAACGACGCCGTATCCTCCCCGGACCGCCGGGGACGCCGAAGGGATCGGAGCCATCCATGCCGACCAGAGAGTGGGAAGCCTTCTTCGCCGCCGAGGCCCCGCGCTACCACTCCGAGCCTTTCACGCAAGGCACGGCCGGCGAGGTCGAGTTCCTGATCCGGGAGCTGCCGCTGCGGCCGGGCATGACGCTGCTCGACATCGGCTGCGGCACCGGTCGCCACGGCGTCGAGCTCGCCAGGCGCGGCATCCGCGTCACCGGCATCGACCAGTCGGCCGAAATGCTCGCCAAGGCCAGACAGGCCGCCGCCGCGGCGGGCGTGAGCGTCGAGTTCGTCCAGTCCGACGCCACACGATACCTGCCCGCGTTCCAGTTCGACGCGGTCACTTGCCTCTGCGAAGGGGCCTTCTGCCTGCTCGAGCCGGAGGAGGATTCGATCGAGCACGACCTGTCGATCCTGCGCACGGTCTTCGAGGCGCTGCGCCCCGGCGGCCGCTTCCTGCTCACCGCGCTGAGCGCATCGCGCATGATCCGGGCCATCGGCCAGGGCGGCGCGGCCGGCGCGTTCGATCTTCACACGATGGTGCAGGCCGAAACGCCCGAACTGCCCACGTCCGACGGCCCCCGGCGGTTCCACACGCGCGAGCGCGGCTATGTACCGACGGAACTGCGCCTGCTCTGCCGTCTGGCCGGCCTCGAGGTCGAGCGGATCGCCGGCGGAACCGCTGGACGCTGGGGCTGGCGCCCGCTCGAGCCCGACGAGTACGAGATCATGATCCTCGCGCGCAAGCCCTCGGCCGCGCCGCTCGTCTAGACCCCATCGAGGCCCGCCGCCACGCACGGCCGACGACCCCAAGACGATCCGGTATTCCGGCGGCGAGTGGATCGGGAACGGGTTCGGGCCGGTCCGTTACAAATTTCCTGCCACGATGAACTTCCACATCAAGAAATGGGGACTCCTGCCGGACCATGCTGGCGCAGAGAGAGGCCACCCGATTGGCCCGCGGGATGGCATGATGCTCCCGCGGGCACGTGTCTGCGTCCTCCCGAGCCCAGCCTACGATCCCGAGTGGGAGCTGCTGTGGGAGGAGACGTACTGGATCGACTTGCCGGCGATGGCGAGCGTCACATCGTTGAAGCCCATCCCTTTGAGCTCGTTCTCCCACAGCAGTCCCCCGGACCGGGCATCGAGGGCGAAGAGGTGGCCATTGCAGCCGGCGAACACGATTTCCTCGTGCTCGAGCACGCAGACATCCGAGCCCCTGGAGCTACCGACGAACCCTCCCTTGAGTTGCGTCCTCCACGCCTCGTGTCCCGTTTGCGGGTGGATCGCCGAGACGAATCCGTTGCACCCGATGTAGAGGTACATGTGCTTCTCCCGAACAGCCGAGGGAGAGGCTAGCAAGGGCGTCTCCGCGTGGCAAGCGGCTTGCTTTGCCACGTCCTCCGGGCCACGTAGGCTGACCCTCGACGAGACGCGGACGGGCCCTCACACATGCGTGACGTCGCGACACGATGGCAGCGGGTCGCACTCGGGGCCTTGCGTGACCCGGCGAGGGCCTCCTCCATGCGATCACTTGCTGGAGGAGCTCGAATGCCGCTCGATGTGGCGACAGGCGTATTCAATGGTGTGAAACCTTGTTCCCAGGCGTCCATTCAGGGCGTCCAATAGGCGGTAGTAGAAGTGGACTCCATACTCGCGTGAAGGGAACTCGTCCCGGGCGAACTTGGCCAAGGCCTCCGTCGCTTTGCGGCCACTCGAATTCGAAAGGGCGAGTACACACAGGGTGCGCAGGTGCTCCCGTTGGAAGACGTCCAGCTCATCGAGCTCTGACCGGAGCATGCAGAGGATGCGGTCGAGCAGAGCACTGCAATCTGATCGTGAGAGGGACTCCATGGCTGCTTCTCTCGCCATGACGGGGGTGCTGCGGTCCTCGGCTGCACGCATCAGTGACTCCTGCTCTGGCGTGACGTCCATGTCCCCCGCCACGGCCGACGGCTGGCCCTCTCCTGGCGGATCGACTTCCTCTCGAGCACGCGGAGGATGCAATCCGACTTCCAGAGCCTGTCGCACCGCGTCAACTGCTCCCTGGGGTTGCGCGGGCTGCTGCAGGACCGCTTCCATCGCCGCGCGACAATTCGGGCCCCCGGCCGCGAACGAGAAGATGCTTCGCGCCATGAATTGAGCATGGACATCCTGGTCGTCGAGCATGCGGATCAGGGCGGGGATCACATCGACGTTGTCGCGGACCGCCAGAACGTATGCCGCTCGAATCCTCCGTGGATCGAGACCGGTATCTCGCCGTGCATCCGCAAGGAGAATCGGCTCAATCCAGGGATCTGCCCAAAGCAGAACATCCAGCGCCTTCGGGCAGCTCCAACGGGCCGAACTCCAGAGTACCAGAGAGTCATAGTCGGGTTCAGAACCGTGTAGGTTGTGGCCAATCGACGGGTTGAATGGGGCCTCGATGGCGATCAACGCGTCTTCGGCTTCCTTCCGAACAGCGAGCTCTGAGACGTCGTCGGAGAGGATCGGTGAGTAGAGGATGAGGAGTAGCAGCACGGCGCGCGAGCGGTTCATCGAGGGCATCCATTCTCCTGCACAGTTCCTGTCGAGATCGTATCGCCGCACCGTCACGGGGGACAAGGGACAGTTTGTGCGCACGAGTGGCTTCGCTGCCCGACCTTCGGTTCCACGCAGGCTGACCGGGAGTGAGACGCAGACGGGCACCCCTCTTCATCGGCGGCCTCCGACCGCTCCCACGGCGCCGAGCGCTACCTGGGTGATTGGCCCTGGAAGCCCCCCCCGGTCCACCGCGCTCGCCTTCGACTGGCCCTGGTCGTCGTCGATCACCTCAACGCATTCCTGCGACGCGAGCCTCCCGTGCCTCGCGCAGGCGCTCGCGTAGTACGTGGCATCGAGACTCGCCGAGCTCGGACTGCCTTTGCGCCGGTCGTCGGACTCCTGCGACCGAGCGCGCGGTTCGGCGACAGCCGGCGGGTCCTGGCCCGGCTCGGCCGGCGAAGCCTCTCTCAGGAGCGCGTTGCACACCGGACACGGGTGGTGCGCGCCGGTCTCCCGGAAGGCCACGTGCCCGCGCTCGCACGTCATCCGGACGGGTGCGCGGACGACCTCGATGTCCAGGGCCCCGCCGCACCGCGGACAGACATGGTCCCACGGATCGAACTCGGAACCGCACGGACACCGGTACGGCATGGCGCTGATCCCATCCCCGGGCGCACGAGTGCCCGCATGGAGCGACCGGCTCATGTCCGAAAGACCGTGGACTGGCGCAGGCGCCCAGGACCTCGTTCTCGAACGGAGTCGGTCTCGGAGCAGAGTACCACACGTCGGGCGTTGACGGCCGCGCGATTCGAGAGCTACGCTGCGTCCAGATACCGTGCCCCGTCCGACCTCCTGCGCGTGGGCGCACACGCCGCATTCTCTTGCTGGGATAGGAGTCGTTCCATGAGCAGACATGGGTACCTGCCCGGCATGCTCCTGGCGCTTAGCGCGCTGGGCTTCGCCGGGGCGATGGAGGGCCATCGGTGGTTTGTCTGGGACCCCTCCGCCCTGCTGGTCGTGATCGTGGGATCGGCGGGACTCCTCGTCGCCACATTCGGTGTTCAACAGGTGCTGGAGGCGTTCAGGGTCGCCTCGCGACCACAGGAGAGCTCCACACCCGAGGAGAGGGCGCGCGCACAGATGGTGCTCTCCGCAGCCATGCGATACCCCTGCGGGCTTGGCGCCATTGCCTGCCTGTACGGGTTCCTCGCGATGCTACGGAATCTCCAAGACGCCGCACAGGTGGGACCGGCGATGGCGTTCTCGTTCCTCGGCGCGCTGTACGCCGTCTTCCTCTCGGAGGTCCTCGTCGCGCCGCTCTGGTTCCGCGTGGCAGCCGTGAAGGGGGAGGCGTCCGCGCCACAGGCATCGGCGAAGCCTCCCGTCCCCATTGCCCCCATCGCATCCGTCCTGCTCTGCTCGGTCATGATGCTTGCGTTGCTCGTTTCCCTCCGTTTCGGCCGGGCGTGAGTGGACCAGCCGACGAGGGGGGGAAGCTCGCCTCCCGCCTTGCTTCTCGGACCACCAGCGAGGGCGGGGGCTCGATGTCGGGAGCGTCCACGACGATGTCGATCTCCAGCGCCTGGCCCGCACCCTGGACCTGGCATCGGACGAACGTGCCCGCGTCCCCGATGGGGACGATGTTCATGGAAGTCTCGCGGGAAGCCTCCGGCAACTCGCGGGCGAGGATGCGCACGTCCTCGGGGCGATGACAGAAGAGGTCGACGTCCCGCGACAGGCGATGCGCAGATAGCCTCCGCTCATGGCGGCGCCGCCTCCGAGGTGGCAGGGCACCCGACGTTGGCAGGCGCTGACGAGGCCCAGCACGGCGTCGGGCAGGACTCGGCGATCGAAGGCGCTACGCACGCGCGGCCTCGCGAGGCGGCCACTCGGCGGGCTGAACGTCGAGCAGCCAGGCCCACATGGCGCGGGAGCGGCCGAGATGACGGAGAAGGCGAGGCCACGGGCGGCTGGCTCCTCGTCAAGGTGAAGGAGCGGATCGTCGACGAGGTCGTCGAGGATCGTCACAGCCGGCCCACGAAGATCCGTCGTACGTACCGCGCCTCCGAGGCAAGCCAGGACGAAGGGGACGTCATCGACACGTCGCTGCTGAACGTCACCCTCCTGGTCGTGGAGCGCAGCGAGGGCTCCGCCGTCGTCGCGGAGAAGGCCTACGCGCAGGCGATCACGCTCGATGGCATGGACGTGGAGACCCAGTCCTGCCTTGACAGCCCTCGGGCTCGGATGCGACCGTGAGATCATGTCGGACGGGGACGATGCACGGATGGAACCGGCTCTACAGGGATCGACGTCAGAAGCACGCCCAGGAACCACGCCGGGCGCCCGTCTCGAGCCGCCGCGCCCGCCATACCGGCGGATTGCCGTCATGGGCGTCATCGCCGCCGCCCTGGCGACTCTGGGAGGTCTTCGCGTCCGGTCGCACCTCGTCGAGGCCTATGGCCTGGGTCCCGAGTCGCCGCGGGTGCGCGCGGCCTGGATGCTGGAGCGCGCCGAGGAGTTTCTCGAATGCGCCGCCGACATCAGGTCGAGCGAATCCAACGGAACGAGCTGCTCCACCATCCGGCTGTCGGACGGGCATGGCGGATTGCATTCCGAGCAGCCGGACTGCCTCGAGATCGCTGGACGGCTCACCCGGGCAGCGATTGACCTGGACCCGAGCCGGGCGGATGCGCACGTTCTCGCAGCGACGGTGGAAGGGAACTTGGGCTCCGCCAGCGACGCGATTCTAGCGCGCTTGGATCGAGCGGTGGCGCTCGATCCCACGTTGAGGGAGGCACGCATCTACCGTGCACATTTGCTGACGCACATGTACATGGACCGCTGGGAGAGGATGGAAGCAGGGCTTCTCCTGGGCCCTGACGCGGTGCGGGACGACCCGGATCTCTGCGATTTGCGGGGGAGGATCATCACTGACATCGAATCAGATCCGCGCCCGGTCGGGTCCGCGGACCTGGCGGAAGTCCAGCTCGAGAAGGCACGGCGGGCTCTTTGGGAGTACATCGGCTCTCCTTTGAGGCTGCCCGTGGTGAATTGGGCCGAGCTTTCGAAGTTGATGGCGTTGCCGCAATCGCCTGCTGTCCGCTTCAGGAAGATCTCATCGTGCTGTCCGCCGACCGTTCTCTGCGACTTCGAGGATCGGATCGTCCAACATGGACAAGTCGTAGCCTGGGAGACCGACTGGTGGTATGCGCGCTGGCCGAGCTACGGGACCAAGCCCGATCTGGAGGCGCTCGCGGAGCATGACGTCCAGCGAAACACCCCATCGGCCGCCGCAAGCGACGCGGCGCGGCGGAGGATGGGCGCCGGGCGGGTCTGGTACCTGGCCGCGAAGGAGCCGGACGAAGGGATCTCCCTCGCGCGGAGGGCCGAGTTGCTCGAGGCACAGGGCGACTCGATCGAGGCCCTGGGATGCGCGGACAGGGCCGTCGCGGCCATCCAACAGGCGCCGGGCGTCCGTCTCCTTCGCGCGCGAATCCACGAAGACCTCTACAACCTGGAGAGGGCGCGCTCTGACTACGACGACGCCGTCCGCCTCGGTGAGGGGCGTGCCGAGTTCCTGCGTGTCCGTGCCTCATTCCTGCTTCAGACCGGCCACGCCATGGAGGCCCTGGAAGACGCGCGCCGTGCTCTCGAGCTCGATGATTCGGCCCCGTCCGTCGCCCTCCTGGGTGACGCGCTCGTCGCGAACGGACGCGCCGACGAGGCGCTCAAAGTCCTCGTGGGAGATTGCCACCCGGTCGGGGGCGCCCGTTGTCGGGCGCTTCGGGCGTTGGGGCGCGCGAGGGAGGCGCAAACGGAGGCCGAGCGGACGCACGACTTCATCGAGGTCGCTCTCTCCGCCCTGGACCTGGGCACGCCAGCCGACGCGGCGGCCGCCGTGGGGCTCTCATCCAAGGGGGAGCAGACGGTTCCCAGCTACGCGAGGCTGCAGAACTGGTTGCATGTTGCGGCAGTCGAGCCTGCCGCGATCTGCGAAACACGCGCGCGCATCCTGTTGGCCCTCGGCCGGCTGGAGGAGGCTCTCGAGTTCGCCGACGAGGCGATCCTCGATCAGCCGCTGAGGGCGACGGCGCACGCCATTCGCGCACACGCTCTCCTCGATCTGGGACATCTCCCCCAGGCAAGAGCCTCTACCGAACGCGCGGTGACGATCAACTCGCGGTGTCCGTTCGTCTGGAAGATCTACGGGCGCGTCCTCGAAGCGCAGGGGCGTCTGGAGGAGGCGGAGGAGGCCTACGAGAAGGCGGCCACGCTTGATGGCAAGGACCTGGAGACCCAGACCTGGCTGGTCGGCGTTCGCGCTCGGATGAGGCGGTGAGATGGCCGCACACGGGGACCATCTACGGAGGAGCACGGATGCACCTGGAGGCGAGATGCGACTCGACGCGGGAGGACAGAGCGCCAGACGACCTCCCCCTCGAGGACCTGGCGGACGGGACGGGGGGGTGAGGATGCCGTAGCGACGCCTACGGAGCATCTCGACGAGGTTGCTGGCACCCCCCTTCGCGGCCAAGCGGGGCCGCGAAGGGGGGCCTGCCTGCCGAAGCTCGCCCGCGGGCGAGCGAAGGAGAGTGGGCCACGAGCTCCCCGCGAAGGACCATGTGGCGCGGGAGGCGGTGGAGCGCGCTCGTCGGCGCGCGCCGCATGCCTAGCATCCCAGGGCCGCCCAAAGCGCCAGCGCGCTTGCGGTGAGCTGAGCGGCCTGTGACGGCGTGAGTGAACCGTTGGCCAGCTTCGCGGACACCTGGTTCATGAAGGCGGTCAGGCTTCCGCACGCGGCCCCGTCGTTGTTGGGATTGCCGTCACTCAAGAGCGCCGCGGCCTGCGTCAGGGGCGCCGTGAGGCTGTTCGCCACCCCGTTGGGGAGGCCCAGCCCGCCGACCAGGTCGACGAGGTCCTGCGCCGCATCGGCGGGAGTCTGCACGGTGACGAGCACGGTGTCCGTGGCGGTTTCCTGCCCGTCTCCGACGGTGAGCGTCACGACATGGGTTCCAACAGGCAGGGTCACGGTCGGGCTGACTCCGCTCGCCGCGCCAAAGGGCCCGGTCCAATCGTAGGTCAGGGGATCGCCATCGAGATCGGAGGATGCCGATCCGTCAAGCGTCACCGAAGCGCCTGATGCGCTGCTCGCCGTGACAACCTGGTCCGGTCCCGCATCGGCCACGGGGGCGACATTTGGCGGAATCGGGCTGTTGAGCTGGATGGTCACCCGGTTGAAGCCGAAGTCGGCGCTTGCCAGGTCGGGCCGGCCGTCGGCGTTGAAGTCTCCGATCCCCACGGAGTGCGGCCTGTTCCCCACGGCGAAGGACGCAGGGGCGCCGAAGGTGCCGGAGCCGGTTCCGAGCAGGACCGAGACGCTGTTGCCCCACCGATTGGCCACGGCCAGGTCGGGCACGCCGTCGGAGTTGAAGTCCCCCGCCGCCAGCGATGAGGGACGCGAGCCCACCGCATACGAGACGGCGGGGTCGAATGAGACTGCGTCCGCGGCCTGAGCACACCGGGCGCCGCCCGAGAGCAGCGCCCACGGCAAGACGATCACGGTCAGCAAGAGGATGGCTCGATTCCCAGCGCGCGCCCGCCCCGAGGTGAGCTGGCTCGTAAACCGTGCAATGGAACTCACTGTTGCAACTCCCGATGGTGTTGGTGATTGTGGCATGGCGAGCTGGGGAACGAGCTTCTCGTGAGGTCGGCCCGGACGGCGTTTGGAGAGCCGGAGAGGCACTCGCTCCGACTTCTTGGCTCCCGCGCGCCTCCGGCCTGTCCTGAGACGCGCCCTGATAGCACGGGGGAGATGCGCCGTCAAACAGAAGCGTGCTTCGACGTAGCACAGCCTGCTCGACCGGCGTCCTTCGTGACCTCGATCGGGTCCGCAGCCCACGTGAGGCCCGCGACGGCGATCCAGACGAGGAGTCGGCGTCGCATCGGCTCGCCTCCCTCGAAACGGCGTGGTCGGGATTCTACGCCCTCTCCGAAGGCACATCAACGAGCCCCCTCCCAATCACACCCCTGGCGGCGGGAAGATGGAGCCGGGCTTCCAACGTCGGAGGGGGCGGAAGGGCCTTGACCCGACGGGACCGGCTCGGCAGAGTACGGGGCCATGGGCGTCCTCTTCCTCTTCCTGATCGCCGCGGCCGTCTTCGCCGTGGCCTACGTGACCTACGGCCGCTTCCTCACGCGCGCCTTCGAGCTGGACGACTCCCGGACCACGCCCGCGGTGCAGGTGAACGACGGAGAGGACTACGTCCCCGCGAAGGCCCCCTATCTCCTCGCCCAGCACTTCAGCGCAATCGCCGCCGCGGGGCCGATCGTCGGGCCGATCACGGCCGGACTCATGTTCGGTTGGTTGCCCGCGTACCTCTGGATCGTCCTTGGCACGGTCCTGGTCGGCGGGGTTCACGACTTCGCCTCCCTCGTGGCGAGCGTCAGGCACAAGGCCCGCTCGATCGCCGAGGTCGTGAAGGAGCACATGAGCCGTCGGGCCTACTTCCTCTTCCTTGCCTTCGTCTGGATCGCGCTCGTCTACGTCATCGTCGCCTTCACCGACATCACCGCGGGCAGCTTCGTCAAGGACATCCCCCTGGAGGGCGGGAAAAGGGCGCCGGGCGCGGCCGTGGCCTCCAGTTCCCTGGCCTATCTCGTGCTCGCGGTCCTGATGGGCGTCTGTCTCCGCTGGTTCAAGATGGGGCTCGGCACGGCGACCGCGGTCTTCCTCCCCCTTGTCGTCCTCGTCATCTGGGGAGGGCGACACCTCCCGCTGAGCTTGCCCATCGGGGACGAGACGAAGGCCGTGCACGCCTGGGACCTGGTCATCCTCGGCTACTGCTGCATCGCATCCCTGCTGCCGATGTGGCTCCTGCTCCAGCCTCGTGGATACCTCGGCGGGTACTTCCTCTACGGGACGCTCGTCGCGGGTTTCATCGGGATGGTCTTCGGCGGGTTCCCGGCGAAGTACCCCGCCCACCTGCCTTCGAGCCCCGACGAGCCCATGTTCCCGATCCTGTTCGTGACGATCGCGTGCGGGGCCTGCTCGGGGTTCCACGCGCTGGTGAGCTCCGGGTCGACTTCGAAGCAGCTCCGCAAGGAGTCGGACGCGCGCACGGTCGGATACGGCGCGATGCTCCTCGAGGGGTGCGTCGCCGTGATGGCCCTGGCGACCGTGATCATGCTCGCGCCCGAGCAGGCGAAGGTCGCGGGGAAGCCGGACCAGGTGTATGCGAAGGGGCTGGCGGCCTACCTCCAGGTCCTCGGGCTCGATCCCGTGGTCGGCGCCTCATTCGGGCTTCTCGCGTTCGCGACGTTTGTGTACGACACCCTCGACGTCTGCACGCGCCTGGGACGCTACGTGCTCCAGGAGCTCACGGGGCTCACCGGCAAGGCCGGGGCCGTCGTGGCGACGCTCGCGACGACGGGCGTTCCCGCGTTTCTCGTGACCCGGACCATGGTGAATCCCAAGACGGGCCTGCCGATGCCGGCGTGGCAGATGTTCTGGAAGGTGTTCGGCACATCCAACCAGCTTCTTGCCGCGCTGACGCTCACGGGGATCACGGTCTGGCTCTTCCATACGGCCCGCCGGCGATGGACCTGCCTCCTGACCGGCCTCCCGGCGCTCTTCATGTTCTCCGTGACGCTCATGTCGCTGTGGGGCTTCGTGAAGAAGCCCGTGACGGAGCTCGCGACGTCCCGGAGTCTCGGCTCGTTCACCGTGGTCAGCTCGGTCTCCGCGGTCCTGGCTGTCCTCGCGGTCCTCCTCCTTGTGGAGGCCGTGGTCGCGCTCGCCGGTGCCTCGCGCGCGCGCCCCCAGGCGGCGCAGGCCTGACGGGCGCACCGAAACTCCGGCGCCATGATGGGGTTTCCTAGGTCATGATGATCACCTGGCTCGTCCTGGCGCTCCTGGCCGCCGGCCCGGAGCGAATGGAGTGGAAGGTCGGCGAGGAGACCCGCGAGGCGCTCGTCTGCGCGCCTTCGGGGGAATCGGACGACCCGCCGCCGCTCGTCTTCGCGTGGCACGGCCACGGCGGATCGATGCGCAACTCCGCGAAGACGTTCCGGATCCATGAGGAGTGGCCCGAGGCCGTCGTCGTCTATCCGCAGGGCCTGGCGACGGCCGGAAAGACCGACCCGGAGGGGAAGAAGCCCGGGTGGCAGCACGGGGCAGGGGAGGAGGGGGACCGCGACCTCCTGTTCTTCGACGCGATGCTCGAGACGATGAAGGAGGAGTTCGAGGTCGACGAGAAGCGCATCTACTCCACGGGCCACTCGAACGGCGGCGGTTTCACGTACCTGCTCTGGGGGGTGCGCGGGGACGTCTTCGCGGCGGTGGCGCCGTCGGCCGCGGCGGGGTCGAAGACGCTCAGGGACTCGAAGCCGCTGCCGCTGCTGCACCTCGTCGGCGAGGGCGACACGGTCGTGCCGACCGAGAGCCAGAAGAAGGTCCTGGAGCTGCTCAAGACGTTCAACGGGTGCGCGGGGGAAGGCGAGGAGTGGGCGGAGGGGTGCACGCTCTACGAGTCGACGAAGGGGGCGCCGATCGTGGTTTTCGTGCACGGCGGCGGGCACAAGTACCCCGCGCGCGGTCCCGCGCTCATCGTGAAGTTCTTCAAGGAGCACTCCAAGGAGTGATCCGCGCGGCCTGCCGCGGCCCCTCGGACACGGCCTTCTCCATCGGGCGGAGGCTCCCGAGCCGCGCGAGCGCCCGTCCCGCCAACGCGACCCAGGCGCCGACCGCGGGCAACGCAGCCCCCGCGGAAGGAAAAAACGGACACTTCGAACAAGGGCCAGGTCAGGAGGTCGGGATTCTGCTACGATAGCCGCGTGGAGGATCCCATGGCAGACCGGAAGGCGATCGAGTGTTCGACCTGCGGCGGCGCGCTCCAGAAGGACGGGGGCGGCGCGCGCTGCGCCGAGTGCGGCTCCCAGTTCGTCCTGATGCGGACGGCCGGCCCGGCGATCCTGAAGCCGGCGCGGGAGGGGCAGGCGCAGACGGCTCTGCGCCGGGCCCAAAAGCGCCTGGCCTCGCTGCTGGAGCGGCTGGCAACGCTCTCGGCCGGTTCGAGCCGGGCGTCGTTCGCGCCCGACCTGACCCCGCCGAGGTCGCGCGCGGCGCGGGTCGCCGCCATCTTGCTGCCGTGCTTCGTGTTGATCTGGGTCCTGGGCGGCCTCCTGACGGCAGTCCTTGTCTGCACCCTCCCGCTCGTCATCGCTGCCGCCGCGCGGTCGCGCCAGGTGAAGCGGTTCGGGCAGGAGGTCATGGAGTACCGTCGCCGCCAGGGGGAGGCTTCCGACGCGCAGCGGAAGAAGCTCGTCGCCGAGGTCGAGCAGCTCCAGCGCGAGCGCAACGACTGCGGGGACCTGATCCACCGCATCTCCGAGCGCGCCGCCCCTGACCTGGCGTAGCCCGGTGGCGGCGCGACCACGTCGAACGCGCCCACGCGCGTCCTACTCTCCTGTGCGCCCGCCCGGTCCGATTTGCCACCGACTCTAGACTTCGCCGAGCGCGTCCGTGGCGGCTGGACCGATCTTGGGCCGGGCACGCTGGAGGATGCGGAATTGGGCGTCGCCGCTGGCCGCCTGTTCCACGACGAGGTGCTCGAAGGGGATTCCCCGGTGCGAGAGCGCGGTGCCGAGCGCCTCGATGACGGCATCCAGGCTGACATACCCGAGGACGTTGACCTTGGGGATCCTGCGGGCGGCCTGGGGCCCCTCCGTGAGGCAGACGACGTCGCAGACCGGCATGATGATTGGGCCGAAATTGGGCCAGATGCAGAAACGGACGACGAGGCCCCCCCGCTTGACCTGTTCGAGCGGCGAGACGAACGTCGCCGCGCCGTAGCGCTCGGAGAACTCGGCGGTGTGGGCGTTGTAGTCGTCCACGCGGAACTCCGAGACGGAAAGGACCGCCCCCCCCCCCGCAGGGTGAAGATGCGCCAGGATTGTAGTGGGATTCCTGGGGCGTTGAAGGAAAGTCGATTCACGAGGCGGGCCCACGATCTCCGCCGTGCCGGAGCCGAAGCGCGGGAGGAGGCCCTACTGGCAGCGGGCGCCGATCCGGACGCCGCCGGGGCAGCGCGTTGATGAAGGTGGGGGAGTCCGTCGAGCGCGGGGATCGCCTCCCGTCACGGCTGTTGACCGCGACCGCCGCGGGCGACCCCCAGACGGTCCCGACGACGGAACGCTGGCACGCCCCGAGTCCGATCGCTATCATCCCTCCCCCTATGCGGGAACTCCGCGTCGTCCTCTCGTCGTTCCTCGTCCTCTTCCTCGAGGTCGCCCTGATCCGGTGGCTGCCGGCCCAGGTCAGGCTCCTCTCGTACTTCGCCAACTTCATCCTCCTCGGGTGCTTCCTCGGGATCGGGGTCGGCTGCCTTCTCGCCCGGTCGCGGCGAGACCTCTTCCCGTGGTTCCCCCTGCTCCTGTCCGTCCTCGTCGGCGCCGTGGCATTCGTGCAGATCGAGGTCGCCGTGCCGACCTCCACCGAGATCTTCTTCTCCAGCGGGACCTCGGGCCCCGTCCTCGTCGTCGAGAGCATCTGGCTCCTGCCCGTCCTCTTCGCCCTCGTGGCCGCCCTCTTCGCCGCCCTCGCCCAGCGGATGGCCCGCGAGATGGAGTCCCTCACGCCGCTCCGCTCCTACACGCTCAACATCCTGGGGAGCCTCGCCGGGTGCAGCGGACTCGCGCTCATCTCGTGGCTCGAGCTGCCCCCCGCGGCGTGGTTCGGCGCGGCCGTCGCCGCCGCGCTCCCGCTCCTCTTCACAGGACGTCGGCTCTCCGCTCTCGCGAACGCGGCGGTCCTCGCCGGGTGCCTCTTCGTCCTCCACGACCTGGCCCGAGGCGCGATCTGGTCGCCGTACTACAAGGTCGTCGTGCGCCACGAGGGGCCCGAGACGGTCCTCGAGGTGAACAACATCTTCCACCAGTCCATGGCCCGCCCCGAGGACAAGGAGTACTTCTACGAGTGGCCCTACCAAGTGTACGGAGACTCCTTCGACGACGTCCTCATCCTCGGCGCGGGCTCCGGGACCGATGTCGCCGCGGCGCTCAAGCACGGCGCGAAGCGCGTGGACGCCGTGGAGATCGACCCGGCGATCCTGCGCCTGGGCAGGGAGCACCACCCATCGGCCCCCTACCGGGACGATCGCGTCAGCGTGACCTGCGACGACGCGCGGCACTTCCTCCGGACGAGCGAGAAGAAGTACGACCTGGTCGTCTTCGCGCTCATCGACTCGCTCACGGTCCAGTCGAGCTTCTCGAGCGTCCGGCTGGAGAGCTACATGTTCACCGAGGAGTCGTTCCGCGCCGTGCGGGAGCGGCTGAAGCCGAACGGCCTCCTCGTCGTCTACAACTACTTCCGGGAGCCCTGGCTGGTCGACCGTCTGGCGGGGCTGGCGGCCAGCGCGTTCGGGACGGAGCCCTGCGTCCACGTGCACGAGCGGAGCGCGTGGCTCGGCGTGATAATGGCCGGGCCGAGGAGCAAGACGGTCGCGAACTACGTCCCCCTCCCGGACCGCGTCACGGCGTACGGCCACGAGACGGAGCTGAGCCCCGGGCGCTTCCGCGAGCGCGACCGCGACGTGGTCCCCTCGACGGACGACTGGCCGTTCCTCTACATGCACCACCGGCACCTGCCGCTCCACTACCTGGCCGTCGTGGGCCTCGTCCTCCTGGCGTCCGTCCTCGCGGTCCTCTTCGTGCTCAGGGGCAACGAGGGGACCTGGTCGTGGAACTTCTTCTTCCTGGGCGCGGGGTTCATGCTGCTGGAGACGAAGTCGATCATCCAGTTCGCGCTCCTCTGGGGCTCGACGTGGGTCGTGGCGTCGTTCGTGATCGGCTCGATCCTCCTGATGGCGCTCGCGGCGAACCTTGTGGTCTCCCGCGTCGAGGTCCGCAGGCCGTGGGCCGTCACGCTCGTGCTGCTGCTGCTCCTGGGGGCGAACCACCTGCTCCCGCTCGGGACGATCGGCTTCGAGAGCCGCGCCCTGGAATCGGTCTTCTACGGCGCGCTCGTCTTCAGTCCGGTCTTCTGCGCGGGGCTCCTCTTCGGGTCGAGCATCCGCGTCTCCCGCCAGCTCGCGGTCGATTACGGCGCAAACCTCCTCGGAGCGATGGTCGGCGGCGTCGCGGAGTACCTTGCGCTCGTCACGGGGTACCGCTTCCTCCTGCTCCTGGTCGGCGTCTTCTACCTCCTCGCTCAGGTCTCCCGGCGCCGGACAAAGTGAGACGGCCGTTTGACGGGATGGCGGGGCGCCTGTAGCATGCGCCCTCCTGGAGCGCCACGCATGCCGAAGCCTTACTTCACGCTGAGCCTCGACGTCGTCGGGAAGCCGTGCCTCGTCGTCGGGGGCGACGACGAGGCCTTGGAGAAGTCCGAGCGTCTCGTCGAGGCCCAGGCCCGCCTCACCGTCGTCGGCCGCAAGGTCCTCCCGCAGCTCGAGGCGTTCTGCGCCGCGAAGGGCGTCACGCTTCATAAGCGCGACTTCACGGACGCCGACCTCGACGGGATGTTCTTCGTCCTCAACTGCGTCAAGACCGACCCGCCGCTCTCCGAGCGCATCTACCGTCTCGGCCTCGCGCGGCACGCCATCGTCTCCGCCTACGACCAGCCCCAGTACTCCAACGCTGTCATGCAGGCCCTCGTCCGCGCGGGCCAGATGCGGATCGGCATCGGCTCCGGGGGCGCGTCTCCGGGCGTCGCCGCGGCCCTGCGCAAGGCCCTGGAGCGGATCCTCGACGAGGAGTTCGCCCGCTTCACCGAGTCCGCCGCCGCCATGCGGGAGTGCATGATCGCCGCGGGCATGTCGCCGAAGGAGCGCAAGGAGCGCTTCCGCAAGGCCCTCGACGGGTTCGCGATCGAGGGACGGGTCCGGTATCCCGACTTCTACCGCAAGAACGTCGAGAAGGGCGTCGAGAAGGCCGCGTGCGGGCTCTGGATGAGGAAGAAGTAGCCGCATGCGGACCCTCGCCCTCGTCCTCGCGCTCGCCGCCGCGGCCGTCGCCGAGCAGGCCAAGGCGCCCCCCGTGACCGTCTATGTCGGCGTCTACGCCTACTCCATCTCCGAGCTCGACATCGCCAAGGGCTCCTTCCTCTTCGACGGCTACCTCTGGTTCCGCTGGAAGGGCGACCTCCCCGGCGACAAGACCGACGAGTTCGAGTTCGCCCTCGTGAACGGCTCGATCGAGTCGATCGACGCCGGGAGTCGCGTGGTCCGCCGCGACGGCTGGTGCCGCCAGAGCCGCCGCATGACGGCGCGCATGCGCGGGAGCTTCCTCCTCTCCGACTATCCGTTCGACCGCCAGCTTCTCGAGCTGATCATCGAGCACCGCTGGCAGGGGGACGACACGCTCGTCTTCGTCCCCGACGACGGCGCCGCGACCAGTGGGTCGCTCCGCGAGAGCTTCCTCGCCGACACGGTCGCCATCGGCGACTGGCACATCCGCGACGTGCGCCACCGGACCTTCCCGAAGCGCTACGAGACCGACTTCGGCTCGATCGCGAAAGACGAGTGGCAGGGGGCCTCGTCGCGGTACGTCTTCACGGTCGAGGTGGAGCGGAGCCTCCTGCGCTACGCGCTCAAGCTGCTCCTCCCGCTCGTCGTCGCGGTCGCGATGGGGTTCATCGTCTTCTGGGTCGACCCGAGGCACTTCGAATCGAAGAGCTGCCTCGGGATCCTCGCGATCCTCAACTGCATCGGCCTCCACGTCGTGCACGCCGACCACCTGCCGGAGGTCGGGTACCTCGTCAAGGCGGACTGGTTCTTCGTCCTCGCGTACGTGCTCCTCTCCCTCTGCCTCGTCGCGGTGGTGTGGGAGTCGAACCTCCACATCGCGGGCCGGCACGACGCCGTCAGGCGGTTGGCCCGTGTGTCGCGGTGGGCCTTCCCGATCGCCTTCGCGGCGCCGATCGTCGCGATGTTCCTGATGGCGTAGGGCGCCCGGCCATTGGAAGGAAGCATGATGACATCAAGACTGTCCTGCCTGCTCCTCGTGCTCTTCGGGGGCACGGCCATGGCGGCCCCGGAGCCGCTGGAGGCCTACTCCTGGCTTGTCGGCGTCTGGACTGCTCACGGCTCCACGCCCGAGAAGGGGGAATTCACGGAGGAGTTCGCGTACGAGTGGACGATGAACCGCAAGTTCATGAAGACCACGTACGTCATGCGCGCCGGGGAGACGATCGTCTGGACCGACGTGGGAATGGTCGGGGTCGATCCCCAGAGCGGCCACCTGATCGGGTTCAATTTCGGGATGGACGGGACGATCGGCTGGGCCCGTACGACGGAGGAGGAGTCCGTGGAGTCGTACATCATGGAGGGGAGCGTCGTCGGTCCTAGCCCGATCAAGGACTTCCGGGTGCGCATGAAGCGGATCGGCGAGGACGGCATGGAGTTCACGATCGAGGCCAAGGAGGGAGAGGCCTACGTCCAACAGTCGACCCAGACCTATCGCCGCAAGGGGACCGCCGAGATGGCCCCCTGCCCCGAGCCGGATGCCTCGGACACGCCGGCGGCCCTGACGGGCCTCGAGCCCCTCGTCGGAGGATGGAGGGGGTCGGCCTCCGGCGATCGCGGGGGTTCGATCGAGACGACGTTCGAGTGGCGGCTCAACCGGACGTTCCTTCGGCGCGCCCAGGTCGCGACCGATGCGGCCGGGGCGACGCGGGAGACGGTCACGTGGATCGGCTGGGACCCGCAGCGGAAGAGCGTCGTGGCCTTCTCCTTCGAAGCCGACGGGAGCGTCTCCCTCGCGACCGCGACCGTCACGGACGGCCCTCAGGTCGTCGAGGAGGCCGAGGGGGGCGCCGCGCGGACCTCGTATCGCCTCGACGGCGAGGGCCGGCTCGCGCTCTCGATCGAGAAGGGCAAGGACGGCGCGTTCGCCGCCTCGCTCGAGCGGAAGTAATCGGCGCGGGCCGCGTCACTTCTCGGCGCCCAGAATCCTCAGCAGCGCATCGAGCTCGCTCCGTACGTCGGCGTCTCGGGGGGCGGTCTCCAGCACGTGGCGCGCGTCCTCGGCCGCGCCCTTCTCGTCGCCGGCCATCGAGCGCGCGCCGGCGCGGTTGGCCTGGGCGCGCCAGAACTCCGGCGCGATCTCCAGCGCCCGGTCGTAGTCCTGGAGACCTCCGGTCAGGTCCCCCTGCTGGACTCGCAGGAGGCCGCGATGGTGCCAGGTCAGGGCGTCGCGCGGCTCGATCTCGAGCGCCCGGCCGTAGTCCTCCAGCGCCTCCGCGAACGCCCCGGTCATCCGGCGCGCGTCCCCACGCGCGGCATACGCGGGGTCTCCCAGGCGGATCGCCTCCTCCGCGTCGGCCAGGCTCTGCTTCCTCCAGGACAGGACTTCGGCCGAGCCCTTCGCCGTCTGGGCCCTCCAGAACAGGGCCTGGCTGCGCACGCGGTACGCCTCGGTCAGCCCCTTGTGGTGCTCCAGGGCATTCGAGGCGTGCTCCGCGGCCCCCTGGAAGTCGAGCTGCCAGTACGCCGCCCGGGCCAGCGCGAGCCACGCCCGCGCGTGGAGCGGGTCCGCCGCGAGGACCGCGTGGAGTCCCTTCTCCGCCGTCGGCCAGTCCCAGCGCAGGCGCGCGAGCTCCGCCTTGCCGTACATCCCGTCGGCCGGGCGGAAGTACGCGCTCTCGCCGAACTCCGCGGAGAGGTCGGCGGCCGCGCGCTCGCGCAGTTCCACGATCCCCGCGGCCCGCTCGCACTCCTCGGGCGCGAGGGGCCTGTCTCCCGGCTTGCGCCCGGAGAACCGCCAGAGCTCCGTCTGGAGCTCGCGGCCGTATCGCTCCGCGAGGACGAGGCCGCGTTCGAGCCTGGCCTCCCCCATCCGCGGGTTCGCCTCCAGCGCCCGGTCGAGATGCCACAGGGCCGCCTCCTCGTCCCCGCGCGCGTGATGGAGCCTGCCCAGGAAGTAGTCGGCCTCCGGAAACCCGCCCCCGCCGCAGAGGCGGATCCCGTCCTCGATGCGGACGCGCGCGCGATCGGGGTGACCCAGGCGCGCGCTGAGCTCGGCCTCGGAGAGGATCGCGGAGACGTCCCTCCACAACCGCTCGGCACGGCGCGCGTCCCCCAGCTTCGGCAGCAGGAAGGCAAGCGCGAGGCCGAGCACGACCACGCCGGCGGCCACGGCCGACGCGAGGACGCGCCTCCGCGCGATCCCCTTGCGCAGGAGGAACCACCTCGACGGCGGCCTCGCTGCGATCGGCTCCCCTTCGCGGCACCGACGGAGGTCCTCGGCGAACTCGAGCGCGCTCGCGTACCGCCGCGCGGGGTCCTTCTCGAGCGCCTTGAGCGCGACGACTTCCAGGTTCTCCGTGATGCGGGGGTCAAGGCGGCGCGGGGGAACGGGATCATCGTTCACGATCCGGCCGAAGAGCTCAATTGTGGTCGACCCTCGGAACGGCGGCACGCCGGTCAGCCCCTCGTAGAGCATGGCCCCGAGCGCGTACACGTCGGTCCGCGGGGAGATGTCGCGGAGGCGGCCCTGGACCTGCTCGGGGGCCATGTACTGGGGCGTGCCGAAGATCTGGCCGCTCCGGGTCAGCCTCGTGTGCTCCCCGCCCAGGTGCGCCAGCCCGAAGTCCGAGACCTTGGGCTCCCCCTCGGCGGTGAGGAGGACGTTGGAGGGCTTCAGGTCGCGGTGGACGATCCCGCGTTCGTGGGCCGCCTGGACGCCGCGGGCCACCTTCTCGAGGATCTCAGGCGTCGGCGTCCCCAGGGGCCCGCCGGGGACGAGCTCCATGACGAGGTAGTCGGGCCCGGCGTCGAAGACGCTGACCACGTTCGGGTGCGCGAGCTTCGCCACGACCTCGGCCTCGCGACGGAACCGAGCGCGCCCCTCGTCGTTGGAGGCCCCGTCTTCCGCGAGGAGCTTCACGGCGACGTCGCGGCCGAGCGTGCGGTCGAACGCTCGGTGGACGACGGCCATTCCGCCTCGCCCCAGCACCTCGATCAGGCGATAGCGATCGGGGATGGCCGGCGCACGGCCCTGCCCGCGCGCTCGAAGCCCGTCCGGCCGCGTCTCGTCACCGGGCAAAGCCGGGCCGCTTGTCATCCAGCTCCTCTGCGGGGTCCGACCCCGCTTCGACGGCGGGCGTCCGGTGGGGGACCGTCCCGCCGGACTATTCCGGGTCGCCCGCTCGCCAGGCGAGGACCTGGTAGCCGTCCACCACCTTCTTCGTGTCCTGGAAGCCGTGACGATGGGACGTCGGCTCCACCACGTTCTTGGCCACCGCCACGGTGCCCGGGTCGGCGTACTTCTGCATGTGACCGGCGATGTCGATCACCCGGTCGCTGACCTCCTGCAGGGGGACGCTGTCGTCCATGTAGACGAAGCCGGCGTTGACCCCGCATCGGACCGTGAATTCCGTCTTCATCAGCTTGACGTCGCGGTTGAAGGCGACGAGGCCCCGGATCACGTCCTTCCCCGTCTTCACCGCGGTGTCGATCGTCGAGAAGCACGCCATCACGCCGTCCGGCGTCCACGCCGCCTTGAGCATGCCGTTGGCCTGGAAGATCCCGTCCACGAAGATCTTGTACTGCTTGAAGTCGTGCTCGATCGTCTCCTGGTCCTCTCCGACCTTCATGGCCGTCGAGCCGACGACGTCGATCGACAGGAACGAGAGCTCCCTCCCCATCCCCGACAGCTTCCGCTTCGTCTCCGCGAAGATCCGCAGCAGCTCCTCACGGTCCTTCTTCTTCCCCTCCTTGAGCGAGGCCAGCTTGCTGTTCAGCTCGCTCGCGACGGCGGAGTTCTGGTCCAGCCCCATCTGGTCTTCCCACCCCTTCACGTTGCGCAGGATCCGGAAGTACTCGGCTCGCGCGCCCAGCCGGCCGGAGAGGCGCCCGAAGAAGATCCACGCGATGAAAAGGCCCCCCACCAGGATCCAATGAGTGCGGTCCGCGCCGCCGAGGTGCGTGGGGACGTAGCGACGAAGCCACCCGCCCATCGCGTCCGACACCCGGGCCTGCGTGCCCATGAGGCTCTTGAGGTACCCGTACTTCTCCCAGCCCTCCACGTACGCCATCGCGTGGGGAAGCAGGAGCAGCGCGATCAGCGCGATCAGGGCGAGCGCCACCAGCTTGAACACCCAGGAGCCGAGGGTGTAGGGAACCGGCCACGACGCCGTCTCCGGGGGCCTGTTCGGCCCCGGGCCGGGACCCATCCGCGTCTTCGTGTCCTCCACGCCCACCTGGCACCTCCGCTAGAACCGGTAGATCAACTCGATCCCGCCGCTGCGTCCGTCGAACCCGCCGCCCTCGATCGCGTCGCTCCCCTCCCGCGCGTCGTACGCCGCGTGGATCCGCAACTGCCAGGCGCGGTAGATTCCGAACGTGCCCTCGATCGCCGCTCCGGCGCCCAGCTTGTACCCGTCGTCGAGGACGCGGTCGCGCTCGGGACCGAGGCCCAGCACGACCCCGACGCCGTCGTTGTCGCCGATCTTCCAGTAGCCGTGCACGACGCCCCAGAACCGCAGGTAGGAGTCGGGATCGTAGTATCCGGGCCGGTCCTCCTCGTAGTGGAACGCCTGCGCGCGGAAGCCCACGTCGAGGTTCAGGTGCTGCGTGCGCGACACGGCGAAGCGCGGCGCGAGCGTCGCCTCGTAGCGGCGGTTCCCGTCGTCGAGCCAGTCGTATTGCAGCGCGGCGTCGACGAACGTGCGGTAGCCCGGCTGCCAGCTCGCGGACAACCGATTCACGTCGCGCTCGACGAAGAGGTCGATCGTGCGGGGCGACACGGAGAGGATGTCGTGCTGCCGTTCCAGACGGACCTGGACGTGATCGCTCGGGCGCAGCTCCAGTGCCGCCTGGTAGGTCAGGGCGCCGTCCCCGCGTCCGTTGTCCGCCCAGCCGAGCCCGAGCTCGCCGGCGACGATCGGCGACGCCTGGTACCGGACGCGCCCCCACCCCTGGTCCAGATCGATGTAGCGCGAGCCCGCCACCGGGTCGAGCCCGCTCCCCGAGTCCGCCCCCATGCGGCGCCGTTCCGCTCCGAACGACATGCGGGCCTCCGCCGTCGCGGAGAAGGCCATCCCGAAGCGGGTCCGGAGGTCGCGGATGCCGTCGCTGTAGCGGGCGGCCTCCTGGTGGAGGCCCACCCCGGTGCGGAGCGGCGTCTCGACCATGAGGCGGGCATCCTGGGTCTCCGATCGGTCCGGGCCGATCCGTTCGAGCACGCCCAGGGCCTGTCGTGCCTCGCGCGGGCGCCGGCCCTCGTGCAGCGCGATGATGCGGATGAGGTTCAGGTCGAAGTCGTCCGGGTGCCCCGCGAGCAGTTCGTCCACGAGGGCCAGGGCCTCCGTCGGCCGACCGCTCCGCGCCCGGAGGTTCGCCCTCATCGTCCGCCAGGCGACGGTGTCGCCGGCCGCGGCGCGATACCGGTCCTGCAGCGCCTCGGCGCGGGCGTAGCTCCCGCGGTAGATCTGCGCGTCGGCGTAGGCGAGCAACGCGTCCGGGTCGTCGGGATGCGCCTTCACGTACTTCTCGAACGTGCCGACGGCCGCATCGAGCTTGCCCTGGCGCGCCTCCATGCGCGCCTGCCACAGGAGGGCGGGCGCGTCCGCGGGGCTCAGACGGAGGAGGGACTGGTAGCTCGACTCCGCGAGGGCCGGGTCGTCGTTCCACGTCGCCAGCTCCGCCTGCGCGCGAAGGGACTCGACGTCGGACGGGGCCAGGGCCACGGCGCGACGGATCGCGGCGAGGGCCTCCTGCTTCTTGCCGGCGACCGCGTAGTACTGGGAGAGGCGGCGCTGCAGCGCGGCGTCCTCCGGACGCAGGCGGGCGGCCTCCGCCGTCGCGTCGGCGGCGAGGGCGGACTCCCCCCGGACGGCGTGGATGTCGGCGATGCGCAGCCACAGGTCGGCCCGTGAGGGGTCGGTGTCCAGGGCCTTCCGGTAGACGGCGATCGCGTCGTCCCACCGCTGCTCGGCCTCCGCGCGGATCCCCTCCGTCGGCACCTGGGCGTCCTCGGCCCAGGACGGACCCAAGAGAAGCAGGAGGCCGATCGCGACGGCCCGCCACGCTACTTGCGCCATTTCCGATTCCTCCGGAACCAGATGTCGGCGGCGAATCGTGCGAGCGTGACGAATTCGAACAGGAGATACGCGTATCGCAGGGGGGTGACGATGACGCCCTTCGCGGCGCACTTGAGCCGTCGGCCCCTGCCCACGACGCCGAGCACCCCGACCATCAGGGCCGTCTCGACCCCGAGCGTGATCCCCAGGGACTCCCACTTCCCCATGAGGACCATCGCGAGGAGGGTGATCGGGAAGAACACCTTCTCGAGGGCCGACGTGAGCAGGGTCCAGCCGATCGGGCGGCCGAACTCGCGCGTGTACTCGAGCCCCCAGCGCTGCCGGTACGGCTCCTGGATCTTCCTGCGGAGCTTGATCTGCTCGGCGTACTTGATGCGGCCGCGCCGCTCGTGCAGGTAGCGCTTGATCGACTTGAACGGGCTCCGCAGCAGGATGTCGAAGTAGAAGCAGCTCTGGAGGAAGGAGGAGGACCACATGTAGACCTGGCGCGGCAGTCGGTGGGCCTCCGGCTCCCGCGAGTGCGCGACGATGTCGTGGAGCTGGATATTTCGGTACCCCTGGGCCAACAGCGCGAACCCGATGAAGATGTCCTCGGAGTTGGTCAGGTCGTCTCCGAGGATCGGCTCGTAGTGATCGAAGAGGTCCTTGACGTACTGCCGCTTGTAGGCGACGGCGCAGCCGACCGGATTCGTGATGGAGCCGAACATCGCCATCTGGCCGCGATACAGGAAGCCCTGGAGGAACACGTACAGGACCTCGCGGTACATGTTCGTGATGCCCCGCCGCACACGCTGGATCCAGCGGACGTCCCGCGGCAGCGTGACCTCCGGATGCGTCGCGCCGAAGGAGACGAGCGCGGGCCACCCCATCGCGCGCCGCTGGTCCTTGCCGCGCATCGGCAGGATGGTCCCGCAGGCGCTGGCGATGCCGGCCGCCTCGTAGAGCTCCTGGACCGTGCGCTCGATGTAGTTCGGGGACTCCAGGAAGGTGTCGCCGTCCAGGATGAACTCGACGTCGGCGTCGAACTCGCGCGACTGGCGCTTGATCGTGGGGGTCTTTCCGATGGGATGGTCGCGCTTGATCGCCAGCAGCTTGATGCCGTTCGCCTCGGCGAACGCCTTCGCGCGCTCGACGGTCTGATCGGTGCTGCCGTCGTCGATCAGGATGACCTGCCGCGGGGGGAAGGTCTGCCGCAGCACCGACGCCAGGCAGAGGACGATGCAGTCCTGCTCGTTGAGCGCGGGGATGACGACATCCACCACCGCCTTCTGCCAGTCCTGCCCCGGCGTGGCCACGGTCCGGTCGGGGCCGTGGATCAGCCCGTAGATGCTGACCAGGGCGTTCGGACTGAGGATGAAGGGTGATACTTGTGCCATGCCGCGTCCCGTGGTCGCCTGGCGGGCCCATCCACCGGCCGCCAGGGTCTGCACCGCGGGGGCCGTCGCACCGAGGGGGTGCACGATGGACCCGTCTCCGCCCGGGATCGAGACGTGCTTGCGGCTCATCCACGGACTTCGGGCCTGGACCCGGACCGGGGGCCGGGGTTGGAACCTCGCCCCACCCCGTCCGGAGGGGCGGCAGGGTACCGACCGGCCCGCGGGGCGTCAAGCCTGGTTCGTGATCGCCCGGGGCCGGGCGCTGCTGGACGGGAAGCTGTGGACGTTTGCCTTCCGCAAGGCGCGCATCGTCCTCGGGCGGCTACCGTCCGGCGGGGATCACGTCGAGCGTCGCCGAGGCGGTCACGTCGCCCGCGCGCACCAGGACGCGACACCGGGGAATCGACACTTGCGATCGGCCGCGGCGTCGCGATAGCATCGCCCGTCGTTCGGCGCGCTACGCGGCGCGCAGCCCCGACGGTTGTCCCCGTCCTTCGCCGAATCCAACTTCTAGACACTCGCTCAGCCGTTCAGGGCGAGTAACGGGAGCCGTTCCAGGAGTCTTGCATGCCGTTCCGTGCAGCCGTCGCACTCCTCCTCTGCGCCGTCGCGGCACGTGCGGATGTCGAGACACTCCTGCGGCGCGCCGAAACGCGGGTGGCGCATGGCAACGAGGAAGGCGCCCGGGAGCTGCTCAAGCAGGCGGCCTCGGAGGCCCCGACGGATGGCCGCGTGCTCGGTCGCCTCGCCGACATGGAGCCGTGGGGCGAGGCGACCCGGCACTTCGAGTACCTGATGCAGGCCACCCCGCTTGCCCCGGTCGTCGCCTCCGGCCTGCTCCACGAGCTGCGTGGGCGTGTGATCGAGGTCCCCGGCGAGCTGCTCGCGGAGGTGGAGCGCGCGACGCTCCTTCCTTCGGAGGACACCGAGGAGGCTGCCGGTCCCTGGAGGGCCTGGGATCTTGCGGAGCGCCTACCCCCCGCGCTGCCATCCGCGGGTCCGCTGCGATGCGAGGCGTCCGGCTGCCCGGGCCCATCCCATCGCGGCATGCTCCGCGCGGTGGCCGAGCGATTCGTCCGGGAGCGACTGGAGGACGCCGCGTGCTGGGCCGAGCTCGCCGTCCTCCTCAAGCAGATCGGAGACCAGGCGGGCGCCGAGGACGCGCTCGCCAGGGCGCAGCCGCGTTCGTTGAACGAGCGGCTTGTCGTCGGTGAATGCGCGATGCGCGTGACAACCGAACCGCACGCCTGGTGGCGAGAGAATGGCCCGCCGCTCCTCGCAGCAGTGTGCGAGGGCGCGGACCAGGCCTTCGAAGGTCACCTCGACGACTTCTGCCGGCAGGCGCTGGACGTGCTCCCGGAGGCACGAGACCTGGAGGGCCTCGTCGCGCTCGTGCGCTCCTGGACCGCGTGCAATGACAGCGCCTATGCCCCGGGCCTCCATCGCGCGGTCGTTCGTGAGCTGAATGGGACGCTTGCCCTCGACGAGGCGTACCTAGCCCTCGGGGACGACTCCGACCCCGTCCGCGCCTGCCTGCGCGCGACGATCCTGCGCGAGATGCTCCAGGACGACCGCTGCATCGAGACCCTGGAGCGCGCAGCGGAGAGCTGGCCGGACGACCCCGCGCCGTGCGCGTGCATCGAGGACTTCTGCGGTGATTGCCGCATTCCCACCCTGCGGCTCCGGGCGATTGAGCGTTTGCGGGAGATCGCGCGCCGGTCCGGGCAGCCTCTCTATTGGGACGGTGAGCTCGTCGACTTGACGCAGGACCTCATGGGTACCGAGGCCGCCCTCTCGCGGACCCGGGAGCTGCTTCGTCAGGCGTCTTCCCTCCAGGACGTCCGTCCGCTGGCGGGGTTCTGGGCCGACAGGCCGTCGGGGCCCACCCTGGCGATCGACCTGCTTGATGCGATTGAGCGTCTACGCTTCGTCGGCGAGAAACACCAACGAAAGTGCGACCTCGGGGATACGCTTCGGATATGCCTTCCTGCCGGTCAGACGACGCGGTGGCTGTCCCTCCTTGCGGATGCGACACGGGAGGAGGGAATCGAGACCGGACGGGAACTCGCGCACTCGGTCGTACAGGGCGAAGTCTACGCGCCCGTACGAGGCCTGCTCGCCGCGTTCGCAGGGATCGCCGCTCCCAGTGAAGCGCAGGACGCCTTCCTGCGCGAGCTTGTCGACGTGAGCGACGCGGCGAGAGACATCCCCCTGCCCTTCGCGAGGCTCCGCGCCACCATCGATGCCGACCCGGGTTTCCTGCGCCTCCCCTCGGCCGCTTACGTCCTCTCCATGCTGCAGGACCGGATCTTCGATAGGGACCGGCTGCCGGCCTTGCGTCGCGCCGCATATCTGGCGGGGTGCCGGGCCCCCGGCCTCCTCCGCGACATGGTACGGGCCGGGGAGGACGCGCCCGAGTGCGATGCGACCGAGCTGCGCCTCGTTCGGGCCCTGCGATCCGCGGGCGTCGGCGACCTGGTGGCGTTTCTTGACGACGACGAGGCCTCACAGGACCAGCTCGGCGAGGCACTGAGAGAGCTCGCTCGCCGCAAGGGGGCGAGCTCTGCGGGGAGTGCGTCCCCCATGGACTCCGAGGAGGCGAGGGGGCTGCTGCGCCTCACGCTTCAGTTCATCGACGCGCGCCCACAGGCGGGCTCGGCTGCGCGAGCGGCCGCCACCCTGCTGGAGGAGCCGTCCGTCTCGAACGTCGACATCATCTATCGCTCCCGCAAGTCCCAAGCTCCGACGCTCCACGCCGCAATCGAGCGGCACCTCGGTCCGCTGTTCCCCGCTTCGACTGGTGACCCCTGGACGATCGAGGTCTCGGACTCTCCGGAGGGGCGCGCATGCGCGGCACGCGGCGGGGACCTCGTGGCGAACCTCCGCGCGTCCGCGGCCAGACATCCGCTCGACCTGCGCTGGGTCGATTGGGAGACCTCCATCCAGGCACCGGGGCCGACCGTCCCGCGGTCCAAGCAACAGGTGGCCGAGGAGCTGGCCCCCGCGCGTTCGCGGAACCCTGACTTCCTGCGGGAGCGGCTAAGCGAGTCACACAATGCGGCTGAGGCGACGCGACTGGCGTCCGAGTACGTGGCCGCGCGACGGGCGGACCCGCCGGCCTTGGTCATATCGGATCTGAGTATCGGCGACAAGGAGGTGTGGCAGCTAATCCTGCGCGAGCTGGCGCCGCGTTGCCGTACCGTTGGCGATCTCCATGTGTTCTCCTACATTGCCCACCACTACGGCTCGCCGGGTCTCTCGGTGGAGCTGGACGCGGAGATCATGCTCAGCAGCGACCCCGGTGCGAGGTACTGGGCGTTCCAGCGCGAGCGGGCGCGGGCCGACTACACGCTGCCGCCGCTTCGTAGCCGCTCATGGGCCGTATGGGAGGGCTGGACCGAGGAGCAGGCCCGCGACATCTGGGCCGACGTTGCGAGCGATGCGGCCGACGCAGGCCGATCGGACCTGGCGATCGAGGCGCTCGAGCGGATTTGGAGGGACTATCCCCTCGATTCAGATCAGCCGAGCGGAGGATGCCTGTCGATCGGGTTCATGGGTCTCTTCAGGGAGGGAGGGGCCCTGCGGAAGCTGGCCTGGGAGATGCTCGACGCGGGACACGCCCCTGATGGCCTCCTCTACTATCTGCACGATCCGGTCCAGGGCGACGAGGCGGACCGCCGCGCCCACCTGCGCGCATCGAGGCAGCTCTTCGAACATCGGATCGCGCCGAGACGCTGGTGGATCGAGAGTATCCCCGAGAAGGCCCCTGGCGAGACCCTCGCGGCGTTCCGCGATGTCTTCGGCGGCAGCGTGGGGGCTTCGTTCGTGCGCAAGGTCCGGCTCGGACTCGAGGCTGCGGGTCGCCGGGACGAGGCGCTCGCGTGCGTTGACGAATGGGCGCGGGCGTACGGATCTTTTCGCGCAAGCTCCATCGAGGGCCTGTTCGACCTCCAGGGTGGGTCGCTCACCCATCATCCTGATGGCACGGCTCATGAGGTGCCTGAACAGGTCTTCGCCGCGCGGCTCCTGGACTCGCCGGACCGGACGGACGAGTCGATCGAACGTCTCGCCGCCGCCGCGGAGGCCACGGACGACGTCTACGTCAAGGTCTGCTGCCACCTCGCCACAGCGCGCCGCTTCCTCGCCGCGAAGCGTCTGTCGGAGGCCGTGCCATCCCTCTTTTTCGCCATGCGCCGATCGAAGCAGCATGCCGTGCGCGTCTGGGCGCATGGGGAGCTGGTGAAGTGTCACGAGGACGCCGCCTCACGGCCGTTCTTGGCGGCCATCCTCCTGGACGAGTTCAAGGACCAGCCTGCACCTCCGCGTGAGGACGTCGAGGAATGGGAGCGCACGCTGCGGCATGAGGACTCGCGCTCGCGCGAGGCCGCGGGGGCGGAGATCCTCCACCTTGGCGTTCGCGCTGTCCCGCTCCTCCGCGAGCTGCGTCTCTCGGCGGACCCAGAGGTCCGGGCCCGTGCCGAGGGCCTCCTGGAGGACCTCGCCCGACCGTAGCGTCGCGAGCGATACTCCGACGGCGCCCGAGTCGAACCCGGCCATCGCGGACCGCCAGGACGCCGTCAGGCGGCTGGCTCGCGTCTCACGCTAGGTCTTCCCGATTGCCTTCGCCGCGCCGATCGTGGGGGATCTTTCTGGCGGCGTGGGCGCTACCGCTCGGCGGGGATCACGTCGAGCGTCGCCGAGGCCGTCACGCCGCCCGCGCGCACCAGGACCCGGCAGGCGACCACGTCGAGGCCCGCCTCCTGCCACTCCCGCGCGCGCCGCGCGATCGGGAGGGTGGCGAACGCGGCCCCCGAGGCGCCCTCCTCGAGCGACACGTCGAACGAGCCCACCTGCTCGGGGTCGCTCCAGACGATCGACGCCTCGCGGAGCGGCGCGCCCGCCGGCAGGAGCGCCCATTCGACGGAGAGGACAACGCGCGCCGCGGCCGGCCCGACGGGCGCGCGGAGTCTCGCGCTCACCAGGACGCGTTCGGACTGGCCCGGGGTCCAGAAGACGAGCGGATCGCGGACGGCGGGGGATGTCGTCGAGAAGGCCCGGAAGGAGATCGAGTCGACCTCGACGAGGTCCACCTCGGCCGAGGCGACCGCGGCGATCCCCAGGAGCATGACGAGCGGCCAGCGAGGCACCGTGCACCCTCCGACCGCCGATCATCGGCAATCGGGGGGGCGCGTCATGAGCGGGGCGGGGGCCCCCTACTTCGTCGCGACGACGACCTCCAGGGGGAGCTCGAACTCCAGTTGGAACCGTGGCTCGGGCGCGCGCCTGTCCCGGAGGGTGTCCAGGAAGCTGACCGAGGTCCCGTCGAACAGTCCGGAGAGCCAGAGCAACCAGCCCCGCGCGCGGAGCGTCTGGTCGGTCGGCCAGGATTCGAATCCCGAGAACCCCGGTAGCGCGGTCGCGCCGGCCCAGGAGGGCTCCCTCGCGCCCGCCCTCGCGCACACGTCGCGGAGGGCCGCCTGCGCCGCGTCCGGGAGCGACCCGACGCCCCTGCGCCAGAACTCGGGGAGGACCAGCACGCAGGCGCGGCCGACCGATTCCGCCCAGGCCGCGCTCGACTCGTACACGTCGATCCTCGACATGCCGGCCCACGAGAAGAGGACGTCGCAGCCCGCGGGCCCGAGCGCGGCGGTCGGCACCGCTTCCTTCCCGGGGTTCACGTTGCCGTTCGAGAGCGTCCCGGCGACCGCGCCCCAGCCCAATCGGAGGTTCTCGTACTTCCTGCACATCGGCCAGGCGCCCAGCAGGTGGAGCAGGTCCGCCTCGAGTCCGACGACCTGCGCCTTCGGGGCGAATTGGGCGAGCGCCATGCTGCTGACGCCCTCGCCCGGTCCGAGGTCGACGATCACGCCCTCGCAGTCGGACAGGATCTTCCCCGCTCGCAAGGGGAGCTGTCGCAACTGACCGAGCCGCTCGGCGACCTGCGGTCCGACGTACTCCGGGGTCTCGCTCGACGGGGCGGCGATCTCGTCCAGCCATCGCACCCCCGCGATCGCGGTCCGACCGCCCTGGCCCATCGCAAGGCCTCCCCCCCAAGCCCGCACGGGGCGCCCCTACTTGTATTCCCGCTCGATCTTGTCGAGCCAGCCGTGGACGGTGTCGCCCATCTCCGGCGACGGGTCGACCTTGAGGGCCGCCTCGAAGTCCGCCTTCGCCTTGCTGTATTCCTTCTTGTTCAGCCAGCCGATCCCGCGGTTCACGTACGCCTTGCCGTGCGCGTCGCGGCTGATCGGATGGGTCCCGATCGCCGCCGAGCACTCCGCGATCGCGTCGTCGAACTTCCCCTGCTGGAGGTAGATGTTCGCCTTGTTCACGTGCGCCTCGGCGAGGCCCGGGTTGAGCGTGAGGGCCTCCGTGTAGTCCTTGAGCGACTTCTCGAGGTCCTTCATGTGAGTCCAGTAGATCCCGCGCAGGTAGTAGGACGACGCGGCGCGGGGCTCCAGGCTCACGACCTTCTCGTAGTCCGCGAAGGCCTCCTCGTGGTGGCACTTGCCGAGGTGGAGGGCGGCCCGGTTGCGATGGTACGCGGCGACGTTTGGCTCCGACTGGATCGCCCGCCCGAAGTCGAGGATCGCCTCGTCCGTCTTTCCCAGCCGCTCCAACGTCAGCCCCCGCCCGTTGTACGCGGCCGCGAACGTGGGGTCGATCCCGATCGCCTCGTCGTTGTCGTCGAGCGACTCCTTCATCTTCCCCATGTGGAAGTAGACGTGCCCACGGCAGTACCAGGCGCGCGAGTTCGTCCGGTCGAGGTTGATCCCCTCCGTGAAGTCCCTGACGGCCTGCTCCGGCTCGCTCGACGTCATCAGCCTCCCGCGGTTGATCCAGGCCGGGGCGTGCCGCGGGTTCCGCCGGAGGCACTCCGAGTAGCACTTCCGCGCCGCCTCCCACTCCTGCAGCCTCTCGTGCGCGAGGCCCGTTTGGAAGTGGACGTCCCACAGCGCCGCGTTCTCCGCGACCACCTTCCCGAGCTCCTCCACGGCGAGGGCCGGCTTCCCCTCGAGGAGCGCCTTCGCGCCGCGCGCGTGGCTCGCCGCCCAGCCGGGGAGCCCGCGGAACTCCGACTTCGCCAGCAGCTCCAGGTCGGCGAGCGCCTTCGCCTTCTCCTCCTTCGCCGTCGACTCCTCGACGATCGCCGCGTCCGAGGGGTCGCCGAGGATGCCTCCGGAGTACCGCTCGACGCGGAGCACCGCCCTAAGGTAGAGGGCCTCCGGGTGCGAGGGGACGAGCGCGAGCGCCTCCTGCACGTCCCTGAGCGCGGGCTCGGGCTTCCCCGCCAGGCGCTGGGCGCGGGCCCGGGCGAGGAGGGCCTCCGGGTACCCCCGGTCCACCTCGATCGACTTCGCGAGCAGCGCCAGCCCCTCCTCCAGGTGGCGGTCCGCCTCCTGGAAGTCCCGCTTCGCGAGCGGGTCGGCGACGAGGTCGAGCTTCTGCTTCCCCTCCGCGCACAGCTCCTCGGCCTTCAGCCTCCGCGCCTGCTTCTCCTCCAGGAGGAGGCGCGCCCGGCGCTGGTCGGCGGTCTCCGTGCTCGCATCGCGGTATCGCGACCAGCCCCACAGCGCCGCGCCGCCTCCGAGCACCAGGGCGAGCACCCCCGCGAAGACCACGCTCGCGACGTAGCGGTGCTTCTGCACCCGCTTCCAGACGAGGTAGGTCAGCGACGTCGGCCTCGCCGCGATCGGCTCGCCGGCGAGGTAGCGCTCCAGGTCCTCTGCGAAGGCGACGGCGGTGTGGTACCGCCGGTAGGGCTCCTTCGCGAGCGATTTGAGGCAGACCGTCTGGAGGTCCTTGTGCAGCGCGGGCTGGACGCGGCGCGGTGGGACGGGGTCCTTCTCCATCACGGCGTGGAGCGTCGCCGGAACGGTGTCCTCATTGAACGGCCGGGTCCCCGTGATGAGCTCGTAGAGGATGACGCCGAGCGAGAAGATGTCGCTCGCGGGGCCGAGGCGGTCGATCTCGCCCGCGGCCTGCTCGGGGGACATGTACCACGGGGTTCCCATCACCGTCCCCGTGACGGTCATCTTCTTCCTCCCGTCCTCGTTCTTCCGGTACTCCTTGGCCAGGCCGAAGTCGGTCAGCTTGGGGCTGCCGTCGGCCGTGAGGAGGATGTTCTCGGGCTTGAGGTCGCGGTGGATGATCCCCTGAGCGTGGGCCTGGTGGAGGGCGCGCGCGATCTGGACCAGGATCCGGATCCCCTTGTCGACGACCTCGCGCTTGCGGGTCTTCGCGACCTGCCGCGTCGGGCGCTCGGGCAGCGGTTCGGGGACCGGGCCCGAGTCGGGGATCGTCGCGGCGGGCCGCATCGTCGCGGCCGTGGGGAGGCGGACGTCGTCGAGCATCTCGTCGAGCGAGGAGCCGTCGACGAAGTCCATCGTGAAGTAGTGCCGCCCGTCGACGACCCCGATATCGTGGATGTGGACGATGTTCGGGTGGTTGAGGTTGGCCGCCGCGCGGGCCTCGCGCTCGAACCGCTGGACGGCCTCCTGCGACCCCTCTTCCTCGTGGAGGAGCATCTTGATCGCGATCTCGCGCTGGAGCTGCGGGTCCTTCGCGCGGTAGACGACGCCCATCCCGCCGCGGCCCAGCTCGGAGACGATGTGGTAGCGGCCGAAGATCCACCGCTTCGTGGTCGCGGAGTCGTGCGGGAAGGGCGGGGGGGCCTGCGAGGGCGCGGGGCTGCCGACCGACATCATCGTCGCGCTCGTCTTCCCGCGCGGGTCCTGGACGATCGAGCGGAGCTGCTCCTCGGTGAGGAACTTCTTCTCGAGGAGGACGTCGGTCAGCGATCGGCTCTCGGGGCTCTCGTCGATCGCGCGGAAACACTCGTTCAACTGCTCGGGCGTGAGCAGCTTCGAGGAGATCGCCTTCTCGGCGAGCATCTTCTCATTGATGCGGGACATGGCGGCTGACAGTCTAGCAGGCCCGGCAAAGGGGGATCAACGGCCGGGTCCCATTCCCGTTCCCGTTCCCCTTCCCATTTCCAGCGTCTTGAAGGCGCTGGGAAGGGGAAGGGGAGGGAGCTTGACCCGGGCTCGGCCGTGGTGGTAGGAGGACGGCTCACTTCCTATCACTGGGGAGGGACCATGGACCGCAGGCAGTTCCTCAAGGGCTCCCTCGGCGTCCTGGGCGGCCTTGCGCTCGCCGCCGACGAGAACGGCGTCCTCGGGGCGAACGACAGGCTCAACGTCGCCCTGATCGGGTGCGGCGGGCAGGGGATGCACCACCTCCACCGCCTCGTCGGGAACAAGGCGGTGAAGGTCGTCGGCGTGTGCGACATCTACA
>CAZYRM010000036.1:0-3184 GCA_964649705.1 uncultured Planctomycetia bacterium | reverse complement strand
AAGGTCGTCGGCGTGTGCGACATCTACAAGCCGCGCCTCGACGAGGCCCGGCGCGTCTCGGGCGCGGAGGGGTACCACGACTACCGCCGCCTCCTCGACCGCCAGGACCTCGACGCCGTCTGGATCGCGACCCCGGACCACTGGCACATGAAGATGGGGATCGACGCGATGGAGGCGGGGAAGGACGTGTACCAGGAGAAGCCGCTCACGCGGTACTGGCACGAGGCGAAGGCGTACCACCGCGCGTGGAAGAGGACGGGGCGGGTCGTGCAGGTCGGCTCGCAGGACTGCTCGCGCGGCATCTGGGGGCGCGCGGGGGAGCTGGTCCGCGAGGGGAGGATCGGGAAGCTCGTCTGGAGCCAGACCAGCATCGCGCGCAACCTGCGCGACGGGGACTGGACGTACGGCGTGGACCTCGACGCGGGGTCGCACAACCTCGACTGGGAGGCGTTCCTTGGCCCGGCGGAGAGGAGGCCGTTCGACCCGGAGCGGTTCTTCCGCTGGAGGAAGTACTGGGACTACTCGGGCGGGATCGCGACGGACCTGTACGTGCACGTGCTGCACACGCTTTGCATCACGCTGGGGAACGAGTTCCCCGTGCGCGCCGTGTCGAGCGGGCAGTTCTGCGTGCACAACGACCGCGAGACGCCGGACACGTTCCTCTCGGTGATCGACTATGCCGGCGGGCACAGCCTGATGATCGCGGGGACGCAGGCGAACGAGCAGGGGCTGCCGGTGGTCGTCCGGGGGCACGAGGCGACGATGTACCTGTCGGGGTCGCAGATCTCGCTCAAGCCCGAGCGGATCTTCGCGGGGTCCCGCAGGGAGGAGACGATTGAGGCGCCGGACGTGGGGGATGCGATTGCGGAGCACCACGCGAACTTCCTCGACTGCGTGAGGCGGCGCGACCAGAGGACGAACTGTCACGTCGACCTGGCGTACAAGGTCATGGTCGCGGTCGATATGACGATCGAGTGCTACAGGAAGAACCGGGTGATGGTGTTCGACCCGGTGGCGGAAGAGATGAGGTCGTGACGCGAAGGCCCAATTTTCAATGAGCAATTCTCAACGAAGGCAGAAGACACAAGGCAAAAGGCCCAAACAAGTGGGAATGGACCGCTTGAGAGTTCGACTTCGCGCGTTCCTTGCGAATTTGGACTTTTGAATTGAACGTTCGATGAAAATTGGTCATTGAGTCTTGAAAATTCGAATCCGTCTTCGCCGCCAGGCCATGGGGACCTTTTTCGAGCTGGTCCTCGTCGGCGACTCCGAGTCGCATCTCCGCGCCGCGGGCGAGGAGGCCCTCGCGGAGATCGACCGCCTCGATGACCAGTTGAGCGCCTTCCTCCCGTCGAGCGAGGTCAGCGCGATCAATGCGGGCGCGGGGCGAGGCGAGATCGCCGTCGAGCCGAGGCTGTTCCGCCTGTTTGAGCGCGCGGGCGAGATCGCCGCCCTGACGGGCGGCGCGTTCGATCCAGCGGTGGCGCCGTTGCTCGAGGCGTGGGGGCTCAGGAACGGGCGGGAGCGCACGATCGAGGCCGCGCGGAGGGCCGCGGGCTGGAGAAACGTCCGATTGGCGGGTGGGCGGGTGCGCTTCGCGCACCCGGAGACCGCCATCGACCTGGGCGCCGTCGGAAAGGGATACGCCCTGGACCGTGCCGTGGGAGTGTTGCGCGCGCGGGGAGTGCGGGCCGCGTTCCTGCATGGGGGGACGAGCAGCCTGTACGGCCTGGGCGCGCCCCCGGACGACGAGCGCGGCTGGCCGTGCGGCGTCGTCGACCCGCGGGACCCCGAGAGGCGGCTCGGGACCGTCTGGCTCCGCGACGCGTCCCTCTCCGCGTCCAGCCCGGCGGGGAGGACCGCCTCGGTCCGCGGCAGGACCGTCGGCCACGTGATCGACCCGAGGACGGGCGAACCCGTCCACGGCACCGTCGGCGCGTGGTGCGTCTGCGCCAGCGCGGCGGACGCCGATGCCCTCTCGACCGCGTTCCTCGTGATGGGACCCGACGAGACCGAACGGTTCTTCGCGGAGCACACCGAGGTCCAGGGCGCCGTCCTGACGACCCGCTCCCGCCTCGTTGCGAGCCCGGGCCTCTCGCTCTCTCGCCCTCCGCGAGCCGTCTCCCGCCGCGACTTCCTCAAGGGCGCCGCGGCCGCGGCGGCCGTCGCGTTCGCCGCCGGGCTCGCCCCCGCGACCGCCGCGGCAGAGGACCAGCCATCCGGCCCTGCCAGCGAGAAGCCCCGCGACGTCTCCCTGGCCGTGATCGGCGTCGGCGAGCACGGGCGCCTGCTCCTGTCGCAGCTCCTCCGCCTGCCCGGCGTCAAGGTCGCCGCGATCGCCGACGTCCATCCGCCTCACCTGGAGCAGGCGATCGGGATCGCGGGGAGGAACGTGGAGACCTACGACGACGCCTCGCAGCTCCTCGAGGAGGAGGAGGTCGAGGCGGTGATCGTCGCCACGCCGCCGCACACGCACGCCGAGCTCTGCCTCGCCGCACTCTCCGCGGGGCGCGACGTCTTCGTCGAGCCGCCCCTCGCCATGTCCGTCGAGGACTGCAAGCGGGTCGTCCAGGCCGCGCGCGAGGCCGAACGCATCGTCCACGTCGGCCACCAGCGGCGCACGAGCCTCCTGTACCCGCACGCCCTGACGCACATCCAGAGCGGGGCCATCGGAACGCTGACCCATGTCCGCTGCCAATGGCAGAGGAAGCAGAGCTGGCGCCGCGCGGTCGACGCGGCCCAGGAGAAGCTCCTCAACTGGCGGCTCTACCGCGAGACCTCGCTCGGGTTGCTCGGCGAATACGGCGTCCACCACCTCGACCTCGTGAACTGGTACGCGGACGGCGCGCCGGTGGCCGTCACGGGCCTCGGCGCGCTCGCGCACTGGAAGGACGGGCGCGAGGTGGACGACTCCGTCCAGGCGGTCTTCGAGTACCCGCGCGGCGTGTTGGTGCAGTGGAGCGCCGCGCTGACGAGCACGTTCCAGGAGGAGTTCGAGCTGTTCCAGGGGACCGACGGCGCGATCCTCCTCTCGGGGCAGCGCAAGGGCCTCCTCTTCCGTGAAGCGGATGCCCCCGCCCAGGGGTGGGAGGTCTACGCGAAAAAGGAGATGCTCGGCCCCGAGCGGGGGATCATCCTCGACGCGATGGCGACGAAGTACGTCAAGCAGCTCGCCCCCGAGGAG
>CAZYRM010000035.1:0-45858 GCA_964649705.1 uncultured Planctomycetia bacterium | reverse complement strand
CTCGCCGCGCCGCGGCGCGGCGAGGCCCCTCTCCTCGGGCGCGCGGCCGCCTGCGGTTCTCCCCATTCGTTCGCTGTCAGATTCGTGTCGATTCGTGTTCATTCGTGGATCGTCCAACGAGCGCGAAGCCACATGAAGGACATCGCTCGCGTCCTCTGGCTGGCCTCCCCCGTCATGCTCGCCGCGGCGGTGCACATCGCCGTGATCAAGCTGCGGCTGCTGGAATCCATGAAGAAGCCGCTCGACGCGGGGAGATGCGTCCGCGGAAGGCGGCTGTTCGGAGACAACAAGACCGTGCGCGGCGTGGTCGTCATGGTGGGCGTCTCGGTCCTGGGCGCGGTGCTCCAGGGCGCCTGGAGGTGGCGCGAGCTCGAGCTGTTCGACTACGGCGAGATGAATCTCCCCGTCGTGGGACTGCTCCTCGGGCTGGGCTTCGCCCTCGCGGAGCTGCCCAACTCGTTCCTGAAGCGCCAGTGGGACGTCGGCCCCGGCCAGCGCGGCCCGTGGTTCTTCGTCGTCCTCGACCAGGTCGACTCCGTCGCGGGGTGCCTCGCGATGCTCTGCTTCGTCTGGCCGCCGCCGCTGCGGATCTGGGCGATCACGCTGCTCCTCTGCAGCGGCGTCCACATCGCCTTCAACTCCGTCTTCGTCCTGCTCGGCCTGAAGAAGAGCGTGTTCTGAGCTGACATGTTCGGCATCGGCTGGAAGAACCTGGTCCGGGACCGTTCGCGGCTGGCGATCTCGCTCGTCGGCGTCGCGTTCGCCGTGTTCCTCATGCTCCTCCAGAGCGGCATCTTCTTCGGCTTCATCCTGGCGTCGAGCGCCGTGATCGACAACTGCCCCGCCGACCTCTGGGTGGTCACCGCCAAGACGCCGAACTTCGAGTCGGCGTGGCACTTCTCGGAAAACGACGTGGGGCTCGTGGAGGGCCTCCCCGGCGTCGCGTGGGCCGACAGGATGATCCACACCTTCGCCTACATGAAGCTCCCCAACGGCGAGGGGCGGTGGGCGCAGGTGATCGGCTTCAACCCCGACACCGGCGTCGGCGGACCGTGGGAGCTCGTCCAGGGGTCGCTCTCCGACCTCAAGCGGCCGGGGACCTACTTCATCGACGAATCGTCGCTGCCCCAATTCACCGGCGTCCGCGTCGGGGACAAGCTGGAGAACTTCGACAAGAAGATGGAGATCGTCGGCGTCTCCAGGGGCGCGAAGACCTACACGACGTATCCGATCCTCTTCACGTCGTACCGCACGTGCCAGGACCAGATGCCGATGCTGGAGAACGAGATCACGTTCATCGTGGCGAAGCTCTCGCCGGGCGCGGACGTCGACGACGTGAAAGAGCGGCTGCGGCGACTCACGAAGTTCGACGCCTACACCAAGGACGAGTTCAGCCGCAAGACGCGGACCTACTGGGCGACGAAGACGGGGATCGGGGTCGGCATCGGGCTCACGATCCTGCTCGGCTTCGTGGTCGGCCTCGTGATCGTCGGCCAGACGATGTACACGGCGACGGTCGAGAAGCTCCGCGAGTACGCCACGCTCAAGACGCTCGGGGCGACGAACCTCGAGATCTGCTTCATCATCTGGAGTCAGGCCGTCCTCGTCGGGCTCGGGGGGTACGCTATCGGCGCCGCGCTCGCGGCGGGACTCAAGGCGGCCTACTCGGGAGAGGCCGTCGCGGTCTATTTCCCGCCGTGGATCTTCGGCGTGATGCTCTGCGCCGCGGTCGTGATGTGCCTTGGCGCCTCGATGCTCTCGATCGGCCGCGTGCTCCGTGTGGCCCCCGCTTCGGTCTTCCGCGTATGACGCCTCTGGTGGCCGAGAACCTGGTCAAGGTGTACGCCGGCGCCGACCGCGTCGCGGCGGTGCGCGGGGCGTCACTCTCGGTCGAGGCGGGCGAGCTGGTGCTCCTCATGGGCCCCTCGGGGTCGGGGAAGACGACGCTCCTCTCCCTCCTCGGGTGCATCCTGGTCCCCGACGAGGGGCGCCTGACCGTGTGCGGCGAGGAGGTCCGCTGGGACGAGTCTGTCCTCCCCCGCTATCGCCGCCGCTACTTCGGCTTCATCTACCAGAACTACAACCTCCTCGCCTCGCTCAACGCCCGCGAAAACGTCGAGGTGCCCCTGATCCTGAACGGCAAGGCGGGGAGCGAGGGGCGCCGCCTCGTCGACGAGGCGCTCGACACGGTGAAACTCTCGCATCGGAAGGGGTTCTGGGTGACGGACCTCTCCGGCGGCGAGAAGCAGCGCGTCGCCATCGCCCGCGCCATCGCGGCGGACGCCCCCATCCTGCTGGCCGACGAGCCGACCGGAAACCTCGACAGCGAGACGGGCCGGCAGATCATGACGGTGCTCAAGTCGCTGGCGAAGGACCGGGGGCGGGCGGTCCTCATCGTGACCCACGACGAACGCCATATCCCGTTCGCCGATCGCGTCTTCCGCATGGAGGACGGCAGGATCCGGGTCACTTAGGCCGATAATCTGATATGGTGGAGTACAAGGTAACTCCGCCCTGTGGAGACCCGTTTCGCGTGAAGATTGGCCGCGTCATCCTGCTGGTCCTCGTCCTCGGCGCCGTGGGCGTCGTGGCGTGGATCTCGTCGCAGGGTGGCGCCCAGGTCCGCCTGGTCGCGGCGAAGCGCGGAGACATCATGCACAGCTTCGTGGCGAACGGCCGCGTGGAGTCGGAGAAGACGGTCCTGGTCATTCCGCGGATCGCGGCGCGCATCAAGGACGTCATGGTGAAGGAGGGAGACGAGGTCGAGGCGGGGAAGCCGCTCGTCCTGCTCGACGACGCCTCGCTCGCGGCGGCGCGGGACGAGGCGGCCAAGGCGCTCGACGCGGCGAAGGCGCGGCGGGACCGGGTCCTCGCGGGGACGCGCAAGGAAGACGTCGACGTCGCGAAGGCAGAGGTCTCGGAGGCGGAGCACGCCCTCGTCGCGGCCATGGCGCGGCTCGCCGAGGTCGAGGAGGGATCGCGGCGCGAGGACGTCCGAGCCGCGGAGGCGCAGATGCATGCCGCCGAGGCGGACCTCGCGTTCTCGAAGAAGGACTGGTCGCGGATGCAGGCGCTCGTAGGCCGCGGGCTGGTCACGCGTCGGGACTGGGACGACGCCGATCGGCGGCTGGCGGTCTCGCTCGCGAACCTGGACGAGGCGACGGCGCGGCTGGAGCGGGTGCAGAACGGCTCCACGCAGCAGGAGAAGGCGGCGGCGCAGGGGAACACGGACGCGGCCGCGGCGAGGCTGGCGCAGGCGAATGCGAACCTGGCGCGCGGGGAGGCGGGCGCGACGGCCGAGGAGAGGCGCTCGGCGGAGGCGGAGGTCGAGCGCGCGCAGGCGGCCCTGGCACGTGTCGAGGCGGACCTGAAGGAGACGACCCTCCTTTGCCCCTTCCGCGCGATCGTGGCGCGCAGGCACCGCGAGCCGGGGGACCTGGCGTTCCCCGAGATGCCGGTGCCGATCCTGGAGATTGCCTCGCTGGAGTCGCGCGTGGTGCGGGTGGAAGTGCAGGAGGGGGACATCTACAAGGCCCACGTGGGGCTGGAGGCGGAGGTCACGAGCGACGCGTACCCTGGGAAAAGGTGGAAAGGAAAGTTGACGCGCCTGGCGCCGTCGCTGGGCCGCAAGACGCTCGCGAGCGACCGGATCGAGGAGAAGAAGGACGTCAAGGTGCGTGAGGCGCGGATCGCGCTTGACGAGCCGATCGACGTGCCGCTGGACCTGCCCGTGGAGGCCCGGATCGAGGAGGTGATCCGCAAGGACGTCGTCCTCATCCCCGTCCGCGCGGTCGACTCCGCGGGGAACGTCACGATGGCGGACGGCACGAAGCGCAAGCTCGAGGTGGGTGACCGCGACGACGCCTACGTCGAGGTGAAGAGCGGCCTCTCCCCCGGCGAGCAGGTGCGGATGCCCGAGTGATTTCTGGAGGGGGCTTCTCACGCGCCCTGCACGCTTGCCGGGCACGGTCCGATCCAGTAACATCGACTTGACATGGAGCACGAGGGGAAGGGTGGGCGAGCTCTACGCATGGCTCCTGGAGGCGGTCCGTGAGGGGCGATACATCATCGGTGAGCATGCATCCGACCGCCTGCAAGAGCGAGGTATCATGGAGTGGCAGGTCATTGCTGGGATGACCGAGGCCGAGCTCTTGGAGGAGCACACCCGGGCGCGCCAGAATGCCACGGTAAAGGTCCGGATCGCCCTGCCCGACGGAACCGACTGCGAAGTTGTCTGGTCACGGCTGCGCCGAGCCGGGGTCGCCAAGCTCGTCACCGTGTTCTACCCACGTAAGGACTGACCCATGAGACTAGATGGAACGCGCCTGCGGCGGACGCGACTCATCCAGAAGGGACGGTACGTGGTCGCGGTTGATGTCGAGTTGGTCGTCCCGCCTGAGGACCCCTCGGAGGCGTGCTACGAGTCGGAGACGATCGAGTTCCTCCGACAGGTCGAACGACGCGCGGCGCGCGGCGACCTGGCCTGGCTGCGGAAGGTCGGCAAGGTGTTCCAGCTCGTGGGCTCGTAGTTCCGTCCGAGCCCCCCAGGCTGTCCCCCGAGGCCACGCGCTCTCTCGCATGGCGTGAAATCGAGCTCCGACGACTACTTGCCTGATCCGCCGCCGAGGGCCTTCTCGAATCCCCTGGGCGCCAGGTCCAAGTCGCATACCAGCGCCATTTGTAGCTGACCTGCCCTGCAAGGTGTGATCGGGTCGGCGTGGTTCTCGGTGTAGTAGTCGACGCGATAGCCGCGACGCCCGCGGATCCAGCACTTCTGTCCCACAATCGGGGCAGTCGTTCCCTCGCCTGTGGGTTCGCCGAGCCTCTCCACGCAGTCGTCGATGGTGCCTCTCATCGGAATCTCGTCCAGGAAGACGTCCATCACCCGCGCGGGATCCGCGATGCGCACGGACCAGATCTTCCCCGTGTCGCTCCGATACTGGAACCGCAAGTTTACGCTCACCTGCGAGGCGAGCCCGGACGAGACGTCGTGCATCTGAAGGTACAGGAGATCACGCCAAAGACCGGCCTCCTCTGGGGACACGACGACCCCGTCGTACTTGAGAGACTCGTCGACCTCGTCCAGATCCGGCTCACCGAGCGCCTTCTTCACCTCCTCGACCGAAGCGCCAGGCTCGAACTGGAAATCGGGCGCGGACGGGCTGAATGTGGCCTCCCGTTCGGGCCACAACTCCTTCCAGTTGGCTACGACGATCACCACGCCCACGAGCGCCAGGGCGAGGAGTCTCTGGACGAGCACCTTGTGACGCATCAGGAATTCGGACATGGGGCACCCCGGAGATGGAGGCGTTGAGAGCGTATGCGAGACCCCGGCCCCATGCAAGGCTCACGAGGGAAAACAAGCCAGCCGCAGCCGTCGCCCCGACACAGGGTCGCGTGCGACACACGAGGGCGGGCGTCGCAGGCGGGTTGACGCGGAACGGGCCGCGGGCTACCATCCTCCTCCCGCCTGACCCTCCACGGGACGGTGCACACATGGGCCGAAGCCTCCCCCTGCTCGGCGCGCTCGCTTGCCTCGTTCTCGCCTCGTGCGGAAAGGACGACGCGGCGTCCAAGGCGGCCAAGGAGCGGACGCTCCTCGTCGGGTACACGGCCTCGCTCACGGGGAAGCTGAGCGTGGAGTCCACCCGCCAGACGCGAGGCCTCTCGCTGTGGGTCGAGCGCGTCAACGCCGCGGGCGGGATCAAGCTCCCCGACGGACGGACCCTCCAGGTCGCCTCGAAGTTCTACGACGACGAGTCGAACCAGGACCGCGTCCAGGAGCTCTACACCCGCCTCGTGAATGACGACAAGGCCGACTTTCTCGTGAGCCCCTACTCCAGCGGCCTCACTTCGTCCGCCTCCGTGATCGCCGAGCAGTACGGCAAGGTCATGATCAGCGCCGGCGCGGCCTCCGACAGCAACTACGAGCAGGGGTTCCAGCACGTCTTCCAGGTCTACACGCCCGCGAGCCGCTACCTCGTCGGCGCCCTGGACCTCATCGCCGCGACCGCTCCCGACGCGAAGAAGATCGCCATCGTCCACGAGAACGACAAGTTCTCCGCCGACGTCGCGAAGGCCCTCGACGCCAACGCGCGCGCGAAGGGGTTCACAGTCGTTCTCGACGAGGGGTACGACTCCAGCACCACGGACTTCGCCCCGTTCATCAACAAGGTCCAGCAGTCGGGCGCGGACGCCATCCTCGGCGGGGGCCACTTCCAGGACGGAAGCACCTTCGCGAGACAGCTCGCGGAGAAGGGCGTCAAGGCCCGGTTCCTCGTCCTCCTCGTCGCGCCGCCCGAGCCGGGCTTCGGCGAGCTGGGGAACGCCGCCCTCGGCGTCCTCGGGCCGAGCCAATGGGAGCCCCAGGTCTCGTTCACCGCGGAGGGCGCGAAGTCGGCCGGCCTCGCCTGGTTCGGCCTGACGGGCACCGAGTTCGTCGAGGCCTACAAGGCGGCCCACAAGGAGGAGCCCTCCTACCACGCCGCCGGAGGGTACATCGCGGGGCTCCTGCTCGAGGAGGCGATCGCCCGCGCGGGGTCGGTCGACGGCGAGGCGGTGCGGAAGGCGCTGGCGGCGACCGACCTGCTCACGTTCTTCGGCCGCTCGAAGTTCTTCGCCCCCGATGCGGCCCATGGCCTCCAGATCGGCCACGAGATGGTCCTCGTCCAGTGGCAGAAGGGCCCCGACGGAAAGCTCCTGAAGCAGGTCGTCTGGCCCCCGCAGGGGCGTACCGCGGAGCCGATCCTCAGATGATCGAGCGGCTCCTTCCCTCCCTCGTGGACGGCCTCCTCATCGGCGTCATCTACGGCCTCGCCGCGATGGGGCTCACGCTCATCTTCGGCGTGATGAACGTCATCAACCTGTCGCACGGGTCGATGATCGCGATGGGGATGTTCGGCGTGTACGCCCTCTTCATCGGCCCGGGGCTCAACCCGTTCGCCGGCGTCGCGGCCGTGGCCGCGCTCGGGCTCGTCGCGGGGGTCCTCGTCTACGCCGTCGCGGTCCACCGGATCCGCAACGCCCCTCACCTTTCGAGCCTCCTCGCGACGTTCTCCGTGAACCTGATCCTCATGGGGCTCGGCACCCGGTTCCTGAGCACGAACTTCCGCAACGTGGACTACTCCCTCGGGTCGGTCTCCCTCGGCCCCGTGACGGTGACCGGCACGCGGATCGCGGCCTGCGGCTGCGCGGCCCTGGTGACGGGCCTGCTCTACTGGTTCCTGTACCGCACCCGCTCGGGAAAGGAGATCCGCGCGGTGGCGAACGACCGCGCCGCCGCGGAGCTGGTCGGAATCCGCTCCACGCGCGTGCTCGCCCTCTCCTTCGGCCTCGGGACGTCGCTCGCGGCCGTCGCGGGCGGCCTCATCGCGACGCTCTTCCCCTTCACGGTCCTCTCGGGAGGGACGTACGAGCTGAAGAGCTTCGTCATCGTCGTCCTCGGCGGGCTCGGCAACCCGCTCGGCGCGCTGATCGGCGGGGTCCTCCTCGGCCTGGTCGAGGGGGCCGTGCCGCTCTTCCTCGACGCGAGCTGGGTGCCCGTGATCGAGTTCGCCCTGTTCGTGCTGGTCCTCCTCGTGCGCCCGCAGGGCCTGCTGGGGGCTCGGCGATGAGGTGGTGGGCAAGGCCCGGTTTCTGGCTCTCGCTCGCGGTAGTCGTCGTGGCGGCGCTCCTGCCCGCGACGACGGGCAGCGCGAGCGCGCGCGAGGCGGTCTTCACGATCCTCGTGTCCGTCGCGCTCGCCTCCTCGCTCAACATGCTCCTGGGGTACGCGGGGTACGTGAGCTTCGGGCACATCGTCTTCTTCGGACTCGGCGGCTACGTCGGGTTCTACGCCGTGTCGGTCCACGGCTGGCACCTCTCCGCGGCGGTCCTCGCGGGGGCGGCGGCCTCGGGCGTCCTGGCGCTCCTCCTGGGGATGTCGATCCTGCGCCTGCGGGGGGCCTACTTCGCGCTCGCGACGATCGGGATCAACGAGGCGATGAAGGCGCTCGCGACCAACCTCGACGCCTTCGGCGGGTCGACGGGGATGGAGATGCACCTCCGCGCCTACCAGCCGTACGGCGGGGCCGCGCGGGCCCTGTGGATCACCTACTGGGCGCTCTGCGGCGTCACGGTCCTCGCCGTGGTCGCGAGCTTCCTCGTGAAGCGCTCGCGTTTCGGCCTCGCGCTCCTGACGATCCGCGAGGACGAGGACGCGGCCGCCGTGCTCGGCGTCGACGCGACGCGGGCCAAGACGCTTGCGTACGTCCTCTCCGCGGTCTTCCCCGGCGCCGTGGGGGCCCTGTACTTCTTCAAGAGCGCGAGCATCGAGCCCGGTGGCGCGTTCCGCCTGCACTTCTCCATCGAGCTCCTCGTCATGATCATGCTCGGAGGCCAGGGGACGCTCCTCGGGCCGATCCTGGGCGCGGCGGCGTACCAGAAGCTGCGCAGCACGCTCCTGACGAGCGCGGCGTTCCGCGACGTGCAGCTCGTCGTCGCGGGGGCGCTGCTCCTCGCGATCGTGCTCTTCGTCCCCGCGGGCGCCGTGGGCTGGCTCCGCTCGCGGTCCCGTCTCCTGCACAAGGCGCTCGAATGATCCTCGACGTCGAACAGGTGACGATGCGCTTCGGCGGCCTGACGGCCGTGAAGGAGGTCAGCTTCGGCCTGCGCGAGGGGGAGATCCTCGGCCTGATCGGCCCCAACGGCGCGGGAAAGACGACGCTCTTCAACGGGATCAACGGCGTCTACCCCGTGACGGGAGGGAGCGTCGTATTCCGCGGAGGCGCCATCACGGGGCTTCCTACGTGGCGGATCGCGAGGCTCGGGCTGGCGCGGACGCACCAGATCGTCCGCCCGCTGGCGGAGCTGACCGTGCGCGAGAACGTCGTCGCGGGGGCGTGCTTCGGCCGAGAGCGGCTCGGGCTCAGGGACGCCGTGCGCGTCGCGGACGAGGTCCTCGATCGCGTGGAGCTCGCCTCGAAGGCGGACCTGCCCGCCGGGAAGCTGAACCTGGCGCAGAAGAAGCGGCTGGAGCTCGCGAGGGCGCTCGCGGCGAGGCCGTACCTCCTCCTGCTCGACGAGGTGCTCGCGGGGCTCAACCCGTCCGAGGTCTCGACGATGCTCGACACGCTCCGCGAGGTCCGCTCGCGCGGCGTGACGCTCATCCTGATCGAGCACATCATGCACGCGGTGATGAGCCTCTCGGACCGCGTCCTGGTCCTCCACTGCGGGGAGAGGATCGCGGAGGGGACGCCGGAGCAGGTCACGAAGGACCCGCGGGTCGTGGAGGCCTATCTCGGGGACCCGTCCTCGGTCGGCCGCGCGCCGGGGGAGGCGTAGCATGGCGCTGCTGGAGGCGCAGGGCCTGGAGGCAGGCTACGGCGAGGTGCAGGTCCTCTGGGGGGCCGGGCTGTCCCTGGAGCGCGGCAAGCTGACGACGCTCGTCGGCGCGAACGGCGCGGGGAAGACCACGCTGCTCAGGGCGCTGGTGGGCCAGATCGCGCCGTGGAAGGGCTCGGTCCGGCTCGACGGCGCGGACGTGACCCGCGCGCGGCCGTACGAAAAGGCGGATGTCGGGATGGTGCTCGTCCCGGAGGGGCGGCAGCTCTTCACGCAGATGACGGTGATGGAGAACCTGGAGCTCGGGGCGACGCCGGCGCGGGCGCGCGGCCGGATGCGCGTGAACCTGGACCGCGTGCTCGCGCTCTTCCCGCGCCTCGCGGAGCGGCGCACGCAGAAGGCGGGGACGATGAGCGGCGGGGAACAGCAGATGCTGGCGGTGGCGCGCGGGCTGATGGCGGAGCCGGTGGTGCTGCTGATCGACGAGCTCTCGCTGGGGCTGGCACCGGTGGTCGCGCAGCAGCTCTTTCGCATCTTGCGGACGCTGCGCGACGAGGGGCTGACGATTCTCCTCGTCGAGCAGAACGTCCCGATGGCGCTCGCGGCGAGCGACCACGCCTACGTCCTGGGCGAGGGTCGGATCGCGCTCTCCGGCCCCTCTCGCGAGGTCCAGCGCGACGAGGGGGTGCGCCGCGCCTTCCTGGGGATGTAGCGCGAGGCGTCCCCGAGGCTGCGACGATCGAGGTCTATTCGAAGAAGAACACGTCCGCGGCCGGCGCGGTGTGCGTGCCGTCACCCTGGATCTGCACGTTGGGGTTGACGAGCGTCCACGCGTTCGGTGCGTAATTCGAGATTTCGGTCCCTGTGACGGTCACGTTGGCGTTGCTCCCGTTCCCGGGCAGGGTCAGCCAGGCCGGGTCATTGGGTGGGTACAGCAGGCGCACGAGGCCGTCATTGAAGGGCTGACCGAAGAACTGGTCCACGGGGAACGGGACGGTCCACCGATCGAACCCGCCAAGCTGTGTCACGGTCACGGTCCCTCCGACGTCGATGACCGTGTCGAAGCCCAGGCCGTTCTGGTTGGCACCCGTGTTCTGCCCCAGGTCCCCGGCCTGGAACTGGTCCGTGACCGCTGACAGGCCGAACAGAGCGGTGGCCAACTCCCTGCGCCAGGCCTCGGCGTCCGGTCCGGTGCCATCCAGGAGATAGAGCAGGTAGCCCTGCTCCAGCGAGGCGATCTCCTCGTCGTCCATGCTCCCGCCGTCGACATCCTCACCGCTCGGAGGCTTCGGGCCGGGGCTCTCCGTCAGCGTCGTCGTGGTGGTCCCGCGCTCGACATCCTCACTGCTCGGAGGCCTCGGTCCGGGGCTCTCCGTCAGCGTCGTCGTGTAGGTCTGCCACAGGTCTCCCAGCGGAAGGTAGGTCATCGGCGGGGGCCGCCGCTTCGGACTCCTGGCCTTCATCTTGCGGTCACGCTCCCGCCTCACCTCGTTCGCGCGTTCTCTCGCGGCATTGAAGAACTTCTCGAACTCGTCGACGCCCAAGACCCCGGCCCCCCACAGCATGATGATCACATCCCCCTGTTCGACAGTGATTCCGGCTTGGATCATATCCTCCGTGGACATGCTCCCGCACAAGGCCTGCATCATTGCGTACTTCTCGATGATGTCCTTCATTTCGTCTTCGGAGATCTCGTCGTACGACCGATCCTGGATCGTGCTCCACGCATCGTTGAAGGCCTTCTCGGCCTGTCCGGCCGCGAGATCCGAGTCGACCTCCTTTAGCCGGCCGTCGACTTCCTCTCGCATGCCCGACAGCATGGGATCTCCCTGATCGTCGGCTTCCTTCAGCAGGGCCTGGGCCTGCTGCAGACCCGCGAAGTCGAGGTTCTCGACGCCGCGATCTGCAATATCCTGCAGAAGACTGTCGAGGTCTCTGCCTTCCTGCCGCGTCTGCCACTCTGAGTCGCTCACTCCCGCCATGTCCTTGAGCTGGCTCTGCCGATTCTCCAGCAACTCGCTGTCCTCTTCCTCTTCTTGTAGCAGCTTGTCCAGGTCCGGCACGCCCGCGAACGAGCCAGCACCAGTACTCCTCCAGAGGAGTTCGGAACGGACTTCGCGGCTGTTTTCGATCGTTTCCTTCAGGGAGTCGACCTTGCGACCCAGCTCATCGACGAGGGCCTCCCGTCGGCCGGGGTCCGTCTCGCTGACGGCGCGACTCTCCAGGTCCGCTATCTCGTTCTCAAGCCTCTCCTTCCAATCCGCCGCATCGGTACGCAGAGAGGCGAGGGCGATGATCTCCCCGTCCTTGACCAGGGCCCTGCCCTTGTCGGAGAGGCCGGTCGACCCGGAGTCGAAATCCGCGGGATGCCGATCTGCCGGCACAACGCCCTCCCGCTGCGCCGTTTTCCATGCCTTGTCGAAATCGGCCCTGGCCTGCGCGATCTGCTCGCGCGAGGCATGGTACGGATCGAAGCCGCCCGTCTGGGCATGGGCCGACGTGCGGGAGCACGCCACGAGCACCGCCAAGGCGCACACGGATCTAAGGATCGACATGGTCGGCCTCCCTGTTCCGGTTTGGGCCGTGCTAGAAACGGAACTCCACCGCCAGGTCGTAGGTGTTCCGCTCGAAGTCGTTGATGTCGAGCGTGGAGACGTTCCGGTCCCGCGAGTAGATGAACGAGACGTCGCACGAGTCGCCAATCGGATACGTCAGCCCCGTCCGCAGGACGAACTCGTCGTCCTCGCGGCTCTCGCCCGCCAGCGAGTCCACGTGGTCATAGTCCCGGAAGACGTGCTCGCCGTTGACCCGCAGCAGAAGCCCCTGCCACGGGACCGGCCAGAGGACGCCCCAGCGCGCGCGATGGGCGTCGTGGTCGTAGTCGTCCCCCTCGGCCCAGGCGCGGTTGTACTGGTACCCCACCTGGAGCTGGATCCCCCCGAACGGCAGGCGGAAGGCCTGTGACACCCCCACGAGGGCGTCGTGCGCGTCGCGGTCCCGATCCGTGCCATCCGCGTGCTTCTGCTCGAGAAAGTCGGACCAGACGTGCCCCGCCGCGAGCGTCGTGGTCGTCCAGTCAGCCAGGGCGAGGCTGTACGACGGGATCGTGCTCACCCTCTGCTGGAAGCTCTCCTGGTGCACAAACGTGTAGGTGTACCACGACCCGAGATCGAACTTCGTTGTGTGTCCGCCCAGGTGGCCGAGCCACGCCCCGCGCACGTGCGCCGTGTGCCCCTGGATGTCCGTGTTGCGGTTCGAGTAGTTGAGGACATCGTAGAAGTCGTAGCCGGCATCGATGAGGAGATCCTGGTCTCGCACGAGGTCGTACGACGCCCCCGCCTCGAAGGTGTTCCCGAACGTGCGGTAGCTCTGGTCCGTCAGGCCGAACAGGCCCTCGGTCGGGACCAGCGACGCGTTGTCGTCGTAGCGCTCCCCGAGGCGCACGGTCAGGTGGAGGCGGCGATCCTCCGGCACCCCCCGTCCTTCCAGGCCCACCGCCAGCTCCGCAAGCGGTGTGCCCGGCGCCTCGGCGCGGAGGTCCTCGAAGCGCTTCCGAGCCTCGTCCGGCTGCCCCATCTGGATGAGCGCCATGCCCTCCGCGAGCTTGACCGCCTCCTTGACCTTTGGGTCGGCGGAGGTCTCCGCCTGGAGGTGCGCGAGGGCATCCTTGCCGTTCCGCTGGCGCAGGTGGGCCATCCCAAGCCAGTAGTGGAGGGAGGGCCACTTCGGGTCGAGCTTTTCAAGCGCCTCGAAGTGCGCCTGGGCCGCGGCGCCGTCGGCGCGGCCCAGGGCGACGCGCCCCATCGCGAAGCGGATTCGCGCGCTCTGCGGCGCCCGTGCGATGCCGTCCGCCAGGACGCGATCGGCCTCATCGAGCTCCTCCTGCCCGACGAGCGAGAGCCCGAGGCCGGCGATGGCCTCCTCGTTGGCGGGCTCGGCGATCAGGACCTGGCGAAAGGCCCGTTCGGCGGGCTCCCACTCGCCGTGGGCGAAGCGGTCGCGCGCCGTCCCGAGCCAGGCGTTGACCAGCGACTTCGTGAGGTCGTTGCCGCTTTCCTCCGCGAGGAGAGCGCGACCGAGCAGGAGCGCGACGATGAACGCCGCCCCCAAGAGGGCCCCGTGTGAACGCATGCGACACCCTTCCGTGCGTGGCGAACACTTGGAGGGTCGGAGTATAGCGGAATCAAGACTCCGGTCCAGGGCCGACAGAAAGGAACGGGACCCGGGAAGTCCTGCTCCTCACGCCAGGCCGCACTCAACGAGTGGCGCCGTGCTTGCGTAGCGCCTCAATCCGCTCGTCGGCGAGCGAGACGGCGACGTGGTGAGGGGAGCGGGCCTCGCGGGAGGCGCGGGCGAGGACGTCGCGGACAATCTGGCCGATCGCGGCGAGGCGACCCTCGATGAGGTGGAATTCGCCGATGGCCGTCGATGCCCCCTGGACCGTCGCTCCCACGTTGGCGATGATGTCGGGGACGTAGGTGACCCCGCGGAGCCGCAGGCGCTCCGCGTCGTCCTCCGAGGCCAGCGGGTTGTTCGCGGCGCCGCAGACCACGCCGCAGCGGAGGCGCGGGATCGTGCGCGAGTCGAGCACGCCGCCGATCGCGCACGGGGCGAAGACGTCGCAAGGGAGGTCGTACACGTCGTCCGGATCGACGCGCTCGAACCCCTCGAAGGCCCGCACGTCGCTCGCGATCACGCGGACGCCCGAGGCGCGGAGCCGCTCCGCGAGCGGCATCCCCACGGCGCCGAGGCCCTGCACGACGACGACGCGCGGCTCGCAGGCGGCGCGCATGGCCGCCTCCACGCCGCGCGCCGTCGCGTCCGAGAGGTCCTCCTGCGCGATGAAGCGCGTGACGCCCCTCATCACCGCGCCATCCGCCTCCGTGAAGCCGTAGTCCGGGCCGCAGAAGTACCGCCCTCCGAGCGACTCCACGAACTCACCGAGCCGCTTCACGGCTTCCGCGCGGTCCTTCCGCGGCACCATGAGGACCGACTTCCCTCCCCCGCCCGCGATCCCCGCCAGCGCCACCTTGCGCGACATCGCGCGGGAGAGCGCCAGCGCGTCGGCAAGCGCGTCGTTCTCCGAGGCGTACTCGCGGATCCGCACCCCGCCGAACGACCGTCCCTGGATCACGGCGTGGAGCGAAACGAAGGCCAGCGCGTCGGCGCACTCCAGGCGCCAGACCTCGTCGTAGCCGGGGATGGCCAGGCGATCGGGCTCTGTCGTCATGCCCGCGAGATCTCCGCCAGGAATCGGTCCCGGTAGTCGGCGACAGAGGCCTCCGAGACGTACGCCTCCAGGTACTCGAACGCCACCGTGACCCGCTCGCCGTCGGGACAGACCACGATGCCGAAGCCGGGCTGCCTCGGGAGCGAGCCTCGCACCCAGACGCGCTCGGTGCCCGGGGGCCTCGGCAGGTCGGACGGGATCCGGACCTGGCTGAACAAGTAGGAGAAGAAGAAGGACCGCGGGTCGTTGTCGAAGTTCCGGAGCAGGAGGCGGAAGAGCCCCGGCGGCAGGACCGCGCTCAGGAAGCCGAGGTTCACCGGCGTCTCGATCGCTTCATCGAGCGTGCGACCGAGCTTCACCCGCTCCGAGACGAGCCGAGGGAGGCCCTCCGCGCGGACCTCCTCGGCCGAGAAGTCGCTCCGCACGACGCCGACGAAGTTCTGGAAGGAGGGTGGGAGGTCCAGCGCGGGCCTGAGATCGGTCGGGAGGAGGATGCGGAAGCGCTGGTCGGGCCGCTGGCGCGCGCGGCGCCACCCATCGGCCGCGCGGAGCGAGGCGGTCACGAGGAGGTCGTTCCGGGAGACGCCCAGCTCTTCCGCACGGGCCTTCAGGCGCGCCCACTCCGCGTCGGGGACCTCGCAGAGGGCGTGGGCCGACTCCGAGAGGCGCGGTGCCTCGTCGTCAAGAAGCGAGGCGTTCCGCACGCCGACCTTGTCCATCGGACGGACGTGGCGGCGGACCATCCGGAGAAGCCACGCGGTCCCCTGCGGGCGGAACAGCTCGCGGAAGCGACGGGCGGGAGGATCGGCCGGGAGACGCCCCGGCGGCTTCCCCGTCCGTGACTCCTCGTACCTCTTGAGGAGCCGCGAGAGCCAGAGCATCCCGCCGGTCCCGTCGGCCGCGCTGTGGTGGATCGTGAGGACGATCCGCCAGCCACCCTCCCGACGGGGCGCGACGATGACGCGCCACGGGGGACGTTCCGCGAGGTCGATCGGCGCGTCGAGGACCTCGTAGTCGGCCTCGATTGTCTTCTCCAGCCACTGCACGAGCTCGCCGGCCCCGACCCAGGGCCTCGAAGCGACGAACCTCTCCATCCCGAGGACCGCCTGGTGCACGAACGACCGCGCGATCGGCATCTCCGCGAGGAGCGCCTCCACGGCGTCGTGGAGCGCCTCCCGCGAGGGCTGCTCGCTGACGTCGACGAAGTGATGGCTGTTCACCCGCATCCCCTCGTAGTCCTGGCAGACGAAGTAGCGGTCGAGCCCGTTCATCGGGAGCGCGCTCCGCCCCTGAGGCGCGAGGACCAGGGGGATGCAGAGCGCGAGCGCACCCATGGCCAGGTAGAGGTCGCCGTACGCTGCGCGGCCCTCCATTGCGCAGGCGGTCTCCACCAGGGCGATGCTCAGCGCCACGGCCAACTCCCCGACGAGGCGTCTGCGGGGGGCGCGCAACAGCGTCCACAGGGCCCACATGGCGAGGGCTGAGGCCAGCCCCGGCGCGTCGGACGCCCGCCACAGCCGCAGGGCGACGACGACCGCGAGGAGGGAGCAGGCCCTCGTTCCGAAGACGTACATGGCGTGGTTCAGCGGCATGACAGCGCGGCGGAGTCTATGCGTCCGAAACGAGGTGATCCAGGTTCCTTTTAACACGAAGACACAAAGACTCAAAGACACGAAGGTGTGATTGGACGGAAGCAGGTCGCTCGTGCGGGGGGCTGGCGGATCAAGCGCTCAAGTCGGCAGTGCTGCTCCGATGGGCTCTCCGCGCCCGCTGCCTTGCAAGCGCTGCCCCCCTGCACGAGCGACCCTCCTTCCGTCCAATCACGCCTTCGTGTCTTTGTGTCTTCGTGTCTTCGTGTTAAAAGGAACCTGAGATCCCCCCCTTCCGGGAATCGCTTGCGGCGGCCCGCGGGGCCCCATAGAATCGCCGCTGGTCCCTTGCCGGAGGCCTCCCGATGCTTCGTCGCTACAGCGTGCTCGTCCTCTTCAGCCTCGTGTTCGCCGTGGCCCTCGCCGAGGACGAGACGATCAAGAAGAACGCCGCCATCCTCAAGGACCGCGGATACGGAAACTACTGGGACCGTTGCGACGCCGTGAAGGCGATCGGCAAGGTCGGCACGAAGGAGGCCGCGGAGGCCCTCGCCGAGGTCCTCGCCGACCCGGCCGACCCGCCCGTCCGCGAGGCGACCGTCATGGAGCTCGGGAGCCTCAAGGACGCGGAGGCGATCCAGTTCCTGTCGAACGTCCTCCTCCTCCGCCACAAGGACCCGCTGGGCCGCGCGAACGCCGCGTGGGCCCTCCGCCGTCTGAAGAAGCCGGAGACCCTTCCGGCGCTCCAGCAGGCGCTCATGGACAACAACCCGCTCGTCCGCGCGAACGCCGCGGAGGCGATCGGCGCCATCGGCGACCCGACCGCCTGCGAGAAGCTCGCGGGGCGGCTCGGCGACGGCGACGCGAAGGTCCGCGCCCAGGTGGCGCTGGCCCTGGGGCGCTTGAAGGACGCCAACAGCTTCGACGCGATCGCGAAGCGGCTGATCGACAGCTCCCCCGTGGTCGTCGCGGCCTCGCTCCGCGCCATGGGGGCGATCGACCCGCAGAAGGCCCTCCCCCTCCTCCAGGACAAGACGAAGATCAAGTCGAAGGAGGCGAAGATTGCCGCCATCGAGACGCTCGCGAAGATCGACCCGCCGTCGGCCCTCCCGGTCGGCAAGGAGCTGATGGAGGACCCCGACTGGTCCGTCCGCGCCGCCACGGTGATGGCCCTCATCAACACCTGGTGCAAGGAGGCCATCGACATCCTCGTCGACCGCCTCCAGCGCGAGAAGGGGCGCCTCCGCTTCGACATCGTCATGGCCCTCCGCGAGATGACGGGCAAGCAGATCGGCTTCGCCCCCGGCGACTGGAAGGCGTGGTGGGACGCGGGACGCGAGGCGTTCGAGATGCCCGAGCGGAAGAAGGGGAAGAAGGGCGAGGCCGCCGCGGACAACCCGGGCACGGTGGCGAGCTTCTTCAACATCCCTCTCCTCTCCGAGCGGATGGTCTTCATCATCGACTTTTCGGGGTCGATGAAGACCGTCGAGGACCCCAAGGCCCAGGAGCAGGAGGGGCCGCAGGACACCGACGGCATGGCGAAGATCGACATCGCCCTCAACGAGCTCGAGGCAACGATCAAGAAGCTCGCCCCCGAGGTGAAGTTCACCGTCATCATGGCGAGCACCGAGGCCCTGAAGATGAAGCTCCGCACGATCAGCCCGAGGCTCATCCCGGCAACCGAGGGGAACAAGATCCAGGCGATCAAGCACGTCCGCGACGCATGGAAGCGGCTGGAGGACATCAAGCGCGGCCGCGGCGACTACTACGACGCGATCCTCGAGTCGTTCGTCGACGAGGAGGTCGATACGGTGTTCCTGGTCGCCGACGGCAAGCCGACCTACGGCCAGTACGTCGACCAGGACAACTTCGTCGAGTTCCTGGGCAAGGAGAACGAGTTCCGGAAGGTGCAGATCCACTGCGTCCTCACGGGGAAGAAGGGGACGAGCCCGAAATTCATGGAGGACCTCTCGGAGATGACCGGAGGCCTGTTCGTCCGACGCTAGCCCCCTGCTGGAGGTCCTCATGAGGAAGGCCCGTCTCGCGACGTACTCCGTCACGGCCCTGGCCGCGGCGATCGTCGTCGTCTGCTTCTCGCGCGCCGAGACCGCCCCCGCGCCGAACGCGGCGGTCTACTTCGCCCCCACCGGCGAGGAGCGGCGCGTCCACCAGGCCCTCGAGGACCTGCTCGAGTCGGCGAAGCGCGAGGTCGTCATCGCCGTCTACCAGTTCACCTCCCCCGAGCTCGGGAAGCTCGTCAACAAGACCGCGAAGCGCGTCAAGGTGAGGATCCTCCTCGACGAGGACCAGACGCAGGGACGGTACTCGCAGCACGAGTACCTCCAGGGGAAGGACGGGCCCGAGCTGAAGTACGTCCGTCTCCCCGGCTCCGGAGCGGAGCGAGAGAAGTTCCACCACAAGTTCTGCGTGGTCGACGGGGAGACGGTGGCGACCGGGAGCTACAACTGGACGGTCCTCGCCGACGAGAAGAACTACGAGAACCTGCTGATCCTGCGGGACCCGAGGATCGCCCAGGAGTACCTCGCCGAGTTCGATCGCGTCTGGAACGACGCGAACGTCTCGATCACGAAGTAGCCAGGAGGCCCCCCTGCTCAGGCGCGTCGCTTCCCTTCTCATCCTGGGCGTCCTCTTCGCCGTCGGGTGCCGGACCGCTCCGCCCGGGCCGAAGCCGATCCGCGTGGTCGTGATCCACACGAACGACCTCCACGGCCAGGTCCTCCCGAGAAAGAACGGACTGGGCGAGGTCGTGGGCGGCTTCTCGGCGATCGCCGCGCGCGTCCGCCGCGAGAGGGCGGAGGCCGAGCGGGCCGGCGACGGGTTCCTCCTCCTCGACGCGGGGGATTTCTTCCAGGGGACGCCGGAGGGGGACCTCACGCACGGCGTCCTCCCGCTCGAGGTGATGAACTCGCTCCGCTACGACGCCATCGAGGTCGGGAACCACGAGTTCGACCAGGGGCAGGAGAACCTCCGCGCCCTCGCCGCGAAGTCCGCGAGCCCCTTCCTCTGCGCCAACCTCTACGAGGAGGCGACGGGGAAGCGCCCCGAGTACGTCCGCCCCTTCGTCGTCGTCGAGGCCCGCGGCGTGCGGATCGGCATCGTGGGGCTGCTCACGAGCGGCCTCAAGCAGGTCTGCCTGGAGAAGAACACGGTCGGCCTCGTGGTCCGCACCGAGGCGGAGGCCCTCGTCGCCGCGGCGGCCGAGGCGCGGGCGGCCGGGGCGGAGGTCGTCGTCGCCCTGACGCACTGCGGCTACGACGTGGAGCAGGTCCTCGCCGCGAAGGTCCCGGACGTCCCCGTAATCTTCGGCGGCCACTCGCACACGTCGCTCCCCGAGGGGTGGCGCGAGCCCTCTACGGGGGTGCTCGTCTGCCAGAACGGGGGCGGCGGACTCTCGCTGACCCGCGCAGTCCTCGAGTTCGACTCCGCGACGCACGAGCTCCTCGGCGCCTGGGCGGGCCACGTCATCGCCCGCGACGCGGACGGAAGGGACGCGGAGGCCGACGCCATCCAGGCCCGGTACGCCCCCGAGATCGAGAAGGTGATGTCCGAGCCCGTCTGCGAAGTCTCCGCGGCGTTCACGCGCGAGGGCGAGGGTTCAAGCACGCTCGGGAACCTGGTCTGCGACGCGATGCGCGAGGCGGCGGGCGCCGACATCGCCCTGCACAACCGGACGGGGATCCGCGCCGACCTCCCCGCCGGGACCGCGAGGCTCCGCGAGATGTACCAGCTCTCCCCGTTCGGAAACACGATCGTGACGATGGAGCTGACGGGCGCGGAGGTCCTGGAGCTCGTCGACGGCATGTTCCAGGAGCCGCGCATGTTCCTGGAGACGAGCGGCCTCGCCGTGGACTTCGACCGGATGGCCCCGGCGGGAAAGCGGGTCGTCTCGGCGAGCGTCGGCGGCGAACCGATCCGGGCCGACCGCGCCTACAAGGTCGCGACGAACAACTTCCTGGCGCGCGGGGGGGACGGCCACGAGGTCTTCACGAGGGGGCGGAACGTCCGGGACACCCAGGTCATCCTGCTGGACGCGCAGATCGCGCTCGCGAGGGCCCGCTCGCCCCTCAAGCCCGACCCGGCGCCAAGGCTCCGGCCGGTGATCCGTCAGAACAGGCGGAACGCCCGCCCCGCCAGGAGGGCGGCCTAGACGATGGCTGATAGCTACGACGATCTGCGCGAGTACCGGCGGATCCCGATCACGACGAAGCTCCGATTCCGGAAGATGGACCTCCCGGAGGAGTCGGAGCAGGTGATCGAGAAGGTCGTGACGAACGTCAGCGGCGGGGGGATCTTCGTCCCGGGCCAGGCGGCCTACGAGAAGGGCGCGCTCCTCCAGATGGAGTTCCGCATCCCCTCGAAGCAGGGCACGGTCGTCGTGATGGGCCGCGTGGTCTGGGCGGGGGCCCAGGGGATGGGAGTGGAGTTCCTCAAGATCGACGCCCGGGTAAAGGCCGAGATCATCAAGAACGCCAGGCGAGGGGCGTGGGTCGAGTCCTCCCCCGACCTGCCTCAGGTGAAGCTGTCCTCCGCCGAGACGGGGGACGCCCCTCCCATGGACGAGGCCCCGCCGCCCCCCGAGGAGTCCGACGGATTCGCTTCCCCGCCGCCCCGGGAGGCCCCGCCCCCCGGAGACGACCCCTTCAAGTTCTAGGAGCAGCGTCCATGCTTCGAGCGATCCTCCTCTCCCTCGTCCTCGCCCTTCCGCTCGGCGCCCAGGTCAAGGTGGGCCTGGTCACCGACGTCGGCGGGCGCGGCGACCAGTCGTTCAACGACTCCGCGCTCCGCGGCCTGGAGAGCTGGGCCGGCGGCGTGAAGTACACGGGGACGGCCGGGTACGCGCCGCTCCCGGAGGCGGAGCTCGCCGCGGGCCTTCCGCCGTACTTCGCGGAGCTCGGGATCGCGGTGAAGCCGCTGGGGATCGAGCCGGTGCCGCTCGTCTCGCGGGCGCAGGAGGACTACATCCCGAACATCCAGACGCTCATCGACGGGGGCTGCCAGCTCGTGATCGGCGTGGGGTTCATGCTGGAGAACGCGATCGAGCAGTCGGCCCGCGACAACCCCGACGTGAAGTTCATGCTGATCGACAGCCCGATCCTGGACGAGAACCGCCAGATGGTCACGCTGCCGAACGTGGAGACCTACACGTTCATGGAGCATGAGGGCTCATTCCTCGTGGGCGCGATCGCGGGGCTGGTCACGAAGACGGGGAAGGTGGGGTTCGTGGGCGGGATGGAGATGGACCTCATCAAGAAGTTCGAGGCGGGCTACCGCGCGGGGGTGAAACAGACGAACCCGAAGGCGGAGGTGCTCTCGGCGTACACGGGGAGCTTCGACAATTCGACGGACGGCCTGAAGGCGGGCAAGGAGCAGATTCAGAAGGGGGCCGACGTGGTCTACCACGCGGCGGGGGTGTGCGGGCTGGGGGTCATCGACGCCGCGAAGGAGGCGAAGGTCTGGGCGATCGGCGTCGACAGCGACCAGGCGCACGTGGCGCCGGGGACGGTGCTGACGTCGATGGTGAAGCACGTCGACCTCGTCGTCTACCGCTCCATCGAGCACCTCGTGACGGAGAAGTTCCAGGGCGGACATACGACGCTGGCCCTCAAGGACGGGGCGCTCGCGTACGCGCCGCTGCCCGAAAGCGTCCCGGACCGCGACAAGGTGATCGCGGCCGTGGAAGAGCTGCGGAAGAAGCTCCTCGCGGGTGAGATCAAGGTCCCCGAAAAATGATCAAGACTCAATGACCAATTTTCAACGAAGGTCCAAGGAGCAAGGCGGAAGGCTCAAAGAATCGTGCAAGGGCCAATGGAAGCCTGCGCCTTGGACACTTCATTGAGCCTTCCGCCTTGCTCCTTGGACCTTCGTTGAAAATTGGTCATTGAGTCTTGGGACTTCGAACCATGCCTCTCCTCGAAGCTCAAGGCATCACGAAACGCTTCCCCGGCGTCGTCGCGAACGACAAGGTCACGATCTCGGTTGACGCCGGCGAGGTCCTCGCCATCGTCGGCGAGAACGGCGCCGGCAAGTCCACCCTCATGAACATCCTCTACGGGCTCTACCAGCCCGACGAGGGCGTGATCCTCCTCCGCGGCCGGCCGGTCCGCTTCCGAACGCCCCAGGATGCGATCCTCGCGGGCATCGGGATGGTCCACCAGCACTTCATGCTCATCCCCACGCTCACGGTCGCGGAAAACGTGGTCCTGGGCTACGAAGGGGGCGGCCCCCTCTTCCATCGCGCCGCCGCGGTCAGCGAGGTGGCCCGCGTCGCGCGGGAGTACGGCTTCGCGCTGGACCCCGAGGCCCCCGTGGAGCGGCTCACCGTCGGCCAGCAGCAGAAGGTCGAGATCGTGAAGGCCCTCTACCGCGGCGCGGAGGTCCTCATCCTCGACGAGCCGACGGCCGTCCTCACCCCGCAGGAGGCGCAGGACCTCTTCCGCGTCGTGCGCTCGCTCGCCTCCGCGGGGCGAAGCGTGGTCTTCATCTCCCACAAGCTCCGCGAGGTGCTGGCGGTGGCGGACCGCGTCGCCGTGATGCGCGCCGGCAAGGTCGTCTCCACGCTTCGCGCGAAGGAGACCACGGAGCAGGCGCTCGCCGGCCTCATGGTGGGCCGCGAAGTCGGGACGCTGCCGCCCCACGAGGGGGCATCGCGCGAGGAGGTGCTCCTGGAAGTCTCGGGGCTCTCGGCACGGAACGACAAGGGCCTCCCCGCCCTCGTCGACGTGTCGTTCAACCTCCGCGCGGGCGAGGTCCTGGGAGTCGCCGGCGTCGACGGCAACGGCCAGACGGAGCTAGCGGAGGTCCTGACAGGCCTCCGACCGCGCACGGCGGGAGTGGTCCGCATCGGGGGGCGCGAAGTCCCCTCCCCCACGCCGCGAGGAATGCGCGGACTCGGCCTCAGGCACATCCCCGAGGACCGCCAGCGGCGCGGCCTCGTGCTGCCGTTCACAGTGGCCGAGAACCTGGCGCTGGGGAGGCACCGATCGAGGCCGTTCTGCGTCGGGCCGTTCCTCAGCCGCGCCGGCATGCGCGAGCACGCCCTCGAGGCCGTCGAGACCTTCGACGTCAGGCCGCGCCGCATCGACCTCGCGGCGAAGGACCTCTCGGGCGGGAACCAGCAGAAGGTGATCCTCGCTCGCGAGCTGTCGAGCGACCAGCAAGCCGGCCTTGCCAGTCCGAAGGTCCTCGTCGCTGTGCAGCCGACGCGCGGCCTCGACGTGGGCGCGATCGAGTTCGTGTGGAAGCGGATCCTCGATCAGCGCTCCCAGGGAAAGGCGATCCTCCTCGTCTCCCTCGACCTCGACGAGGTGCTCGCCCTCTCGGACCGCGTCCTCGTCCTCTACGGCGGCCGCGTGACCGGCGTCCTGCCCCGCGCCGAGGCCACCGAGGAGCGCCTCGGCCGCCTCATGCTGGGCGCCGGGCCGCAGGCCTCCTGAAGTTCCACTTGCGCCGAGGCCGATAATCCCTACACTCACATGCCGATGTCCGCCACCAGGCTCAGCTCGATCTTCGCGGCGCTCTGCATCGCGGCCCTCCTGGCCGCGCGGACGAGCGACCTCTCCAGCCAGGACGAGGCGCCGGTGCACGGGCACCCGTCCGGCGAGCACCATGAGCACGGCGACGGCGACGACCGCCACGACTCCCCCGATTCGCCGTGCCACCACCACGACGACCACTGCAGTTGCAGCGCGCCGTCCGACCCCGCGCTGATCGCGTCCGACCTCGGCAGCGCGGTCACGGACCCGAGCGGCCAGCGCTCGCCGGTCGCCGCGGACGGAGGCCCGCTGGAGACCCTCCCCACCGAGATCTTCCACCCCCCGCTGGCGTAGCCCCCTCCCTCCCCTGTCGCGCCGGTACTCCGTGTCGATCGACTCGGATCGAAGTCCGTCCGGCGCTCGGGCCCCATTCCGTCCTGCTGGGGGTGGATCCGCCGTGAAATCGCTATCCGTTCTCATCCTCTCCGTCCTGGTTCTCGGTTGCTACTCGCCTCCGCCCCCAAGGGGCCGCGAGGCCGTCCCGCCCCCTCCGCGCGACGCTGTCGACTCGCCCGACGAGAGGGCGCGGCTCCTCCGGCAGCCGACGCTCTCGGAGGAGGAGTTCGTGAGGCTCGTCGAGCTCGGGAACCCCGAGATCCAGGCCGCGCTGTGTGACGTCGACGCGGCGGCCGGCCGGCGCCGCCAGGCCGGGCTCCTTCCCAATCCGGTCCTCCTCGCGAACATCGAGGAGGCCCCCGCGTCGTCGGACCGCCTCGGCGAGGGGAAATTCACCGCGGGTGTCGGGTACCCCTTCCCCATCGGCGGGAGGATCGGGGCCGCCGGACACGCCGCGGAGAAGGAGAGGCAGGCCTGGGAGGCCTCCGCCCGGATGACCCGGCGGGAGACGCTCACGGAGGCCCGCCAGGCCCTCTACGCCTGCTTCTACGCGCGTCAGCTCGCGGGGCTGGAGGAGGAGGTCCGAGCGCTGACGGCCGAGTTCGCCGAAACCGTGCGGAAGCGCCGCGCGGAGAGGACGGTCCTCGAGCTGGAAGAAATGAAGACCACCGTCGAGCTCGCGGCGAGGGAGGACGCCGTGCGGACGGCGCAGAAGGAGGTGGTCTCGGCGGACCTCAGGGTCCGAGGCCTCGTCGGCGACGCCGGGTTCGAGTCGACGAGGGTGGCCGTCCATCCGCTGGAGAACTACGCGCTTCGCCCCCTCGCGGAGTACGAATCGCTCGCGACGGCGAACCACCCCTCCCTCGCGGCCGCCGACCGCCTCGTGGAGGCCGCGGAGGCGCAGATCGACCTCGCGAAGCGGTCGGCCGTCCCGGACGTCACGATTGTGGCCCTGTACGGGGAGTCGCCGGTCGACGCCGAGGAGCCGGGCGAGGACCTCGTCGAGCTGGGCATCGAGGTGCCCCTCCCGATCTTCGACCGGAACCAGGGGCGGACCGCGGAGGCGGAGGCGCTCAGGCGGAAGGCCGCCCTGCAGCGCCACGCGGCCGAGGTGACCCTCCTGAACCGCGTGCGGGAGGCCTACCGGGACGTGGAGCTGAGGCTCGCGCGCGTGCAGGCCTATCGGGACACGGTCCTGCCGAACGCCCAGAAGGCCGTGGAGCAGTCGATGTCGCTCTACAAGGAAGGGAAGGTCCTCAACCTGGAGGTCCTCGACGCCCAGCGGGTGCTCGCGGGGGCCCGTCGCCAGTTCCTGGAGGCCCAGCGGGACGCGGCATCCGGGGTCGTGGAGCTCGAGAGCCTGATCGGGGAGGGAAGATGAAGACGCTTGCGCGCGCGGGGTTCTGGTTCCTGTTCGGCGCGGCCTGTGCGGTGGTCGCCATCCTGCTCGGCGGGCCGGAGCGGCTGGCGGCGCGTGCCAGGCCGGCCGCCGACGCCCACGGCCACGAGGGCGAGGGCGGAGAAGGCGGGCACGAGGGACAGGGCCACGAGGAACACGAAGACGACGAGGTCGAGCTCTCGCCCGAGGCGATCGCGGCGGCCGAGATCTCGACCGTGAAGGCGGAGATGCGGCCGATGAAGCTCCCGATCCGCGCGACGGGCGCGGTCGCGCTCGACGCGGACCACGTGGTGCACATCTCGCCGCGGATCCGGGGGCGGGTCGAGAGGATCGATGTCCGCCTGGGCCAGCTCGTGAAGAAGGGGGACATCCTCGCGGTCCTCGACAGCGTCGACCTTGGGCTTGCGCGGGCGGGGTACCTGAAGGCGAAGGCGAGCCTCGAGTCGGCCGAGGTCAACTACCGCCGCGAGGAGCGCCTGATGAACCAGGGCGCCACGACGGAGCCGGAATTCATGGAGGCGAAGACGGCCTGGCTGATGGCCGAGGCGGAACTCAGGGTCGCGCGGGAGACGCTCCTCCTCTACGGCCTTGCGCGCAAGGAGGTCGACGCGCTCACCTGGGAGCACGAGGCGCCGATCGGCTACTTCCCGATCGCCGCCCCGTTCGAGGGGACGGTCATCGAGAAGCACCTCACCGTGGGCGAGGTCGTCGACACGTCGGAGCGGCTTCTCACGATCGCCGACCTCTCGAGCGTGTGGGTCCTGCTGGACGTCTACCCGAAGGACGTCCCGCGCCTGACCGTGGGCCAGCCCGTGGAGTGCGAGGTGGAGGGGCTGAAGGAGCCGGTGCAGGGGAGCCTGACCTACATCCCCGACGTGGTGCGGACGGAGACGCGCACGCTGCAGGTCCGAGCCGAGGTGGCGAACCTGGAGCGGAGGATCAAGCCCGGCGCGTTCGTGAACGCCTCCCTGTACAAGTCGCTCGACCCCTCCGCGTCGCGCACGGTGGTCATCCCGCACGAGGCGGTGCAGACGATGGAGGGGCGGTCGGTGGTCTTCGTCAAGGAGGCGGAGGAGCCGAACCGGTTCCGCCGCGTGGAGGTGACGCTCGGCCGCCGCATCGGCGGCTGGCAGGAGGTCCTCGCCGGGCTCGCCGAGGGCCAGGAGGTCGTCTCGGGCGGGTCGTTCGTGCTCAAGTCCGAGCTGCAGCGCGGCCAGATGGAACACCAGCACTAGGAGACGCGGGATGTTGGAAGGGATCCTCCGGTTCTCGATCGAGCACCGGTTCCTGATCGTGCTCCTGAGCGTCGGCGCGGCCGCCTTCGGCGTCCACTCGCTGCTGGAGCTGCCCCTCGACGCCGTGCCGGACATCACGAACCGGCAGGTCCAGATCAATACCGTCGTGCCTGGCCTCTCGCCGGTCGAGGTCGAGAAGCTCGTCACCTTCCCGATCGAGACGGCGCTGTCCGGGATCCCCGGACTCGACCACACGCGCTCCCTCTCGCGGAACGGCTTCTGCCAGGTCACGGCCGTGTTCGAGGACGACGTGGACCTCTACTTCGCCCGTCAGCAGGTCTCCGAGCGGATCGGAGCCGCCCAGGGCTCTCTCCCTCCGGGCGCCGTCCCCGTGATGGGGCCTGTCTCGACCGGGCTCGGCGAGGTCTACATGTGGAGCGTCCGCTACGCACATCCCCGCGGCGAAGGTGCGCAGGGCTCCGACGGGTCGCCGGGCTGGCAGAGCTCGGGCACCTACCTGACGCCCGACGGACACGTCCTGTGGACCGACGTCGAGCTGGAGGGGTACCTCCGGACGGTCCAGGACTGGATCATCCGTCCCCAGATCAAGTCGGTCGACGGGATCGCCGCCGTGGAGGCGATCGGCGGCCACGTCAAGACGTTCGTCGTCCAGCCCGAACCGAGCAAGCTGCGCGCCCTGGGACTCACGCTCGGCGAGATCATCGCGGCGCTGGAGGAGAACAACGTCAGCACGGGCGCGGGGTACATCGAGCCCGGCGAGGAGGCGCTCGTCGTGCGGTCGGACGGGCGGATCGGCCACATCGGGGAGATCGGCGACATCATCCTGGGGAGCCGCGAGGGGACGCCCATCTTCATCCGGGACGTGGCGACCGTGGAGATCGGCCGCGAGCTCCGCACGGGGAGCGCGACCCAGGAGGGCCGCGAGGTCGTCGTCGCGACCGCGCTCATGCTCGTGGGCGGGAACAGCCGGACCGTCGCGAGGGCCGTGGACGAGAAGATGGCGGAGGTCAGGCGCCTCCTCCCGCCCGACATCGAGGCGCCGACCGCGTTGAACCGCACGAAGCTCGTGAATGCGACCATCCGGACGGTCGGATGGAACCTCGCCGAAGGGGCGATCCTGGTCGTCGTGGTGCTGCTGCTCCTCCTGGGAAACGTCCGGGCGGCGATCCTCACCTCGCTCGCCATCCCCTTCTCCATGCTGATGACGGCGACGGGCATGGTCCAGAGCCGGATCAGCGGGAACCTGATGAGCCTGGGGGCGATCGACTTCGGCCTGATCGTCGACGGGGCGGTGATCATCGTCGAGAACTGCATGCGGCACCTGGCCGGCAAGCAGCACGAGCTGGGGCGGCCGCCGAACCTCTCCGAGCGCCTCGAGGCCGTCCTGGCGGCCAGCAAGCAGGTCCTGGGCGCCACCGTGTTCGGCCAGGCGATCATCATGATCGTCTACTTCCCGATCCTGGCGCTGACCGGGATCGAGGGGAAGATGTTCCACCCGATGGCCCTCACGGTCATCTTCGCGCTCGCGGGGGCGTTCCTCCTGTCCCTCACGTTCATCCCCGCGATGGTCGCCATCGTGCTTGCGGGCAGGGTGTCCGAGCACGAGGTGTTCCTGGTGAGGTGGGCCAAGGCTCTGTACGCGCGGGTGCTGGGGTTCGCGCTGGAGCAGCGCCTCGGCGTCATCTCGTTTGCCGCCGTGGCGTTCGTCGGGGCGGCGGCCCTGTTCCAGCGCCTGGGCCAGGAGTTCGTCCCGACGCTCGACGAGACGGACCTCGCGATCCACGCGATGCGCGTCCCCAGCGTGAGCCTCACGCAGTCGACACGGATGCAGCTCCAGGTCGAGAGGGCGCTCGGCGCCCTGCCCGAAGTGGCGACCGTGTTCTCGAAGACGGGGACGGCCGAGATGGCCTCGGACCCCATGGCCCCGAACGTCTCCGACACCTTCGTGATCCTCAAGCCGCGCGCGGAGTGGCCGGACCCGGCCAGGACGAGGCTCGCGCTGGTCGAGGAGATGGAGGCGGCGCTCGTCCGCCTCCCGGGGCAGCAGTACGAGTTCACGCAGCCGATCCAGATGAGGTTCAACGAGCTGATTGCCGGCGTGAGGGGCGACGTCGCCGTGAAGATCTACGGGGACGACCTGGACCGGATGAGGCGGACCGGCGAGGAGATCGCCCGGGTGCTCGGACGCATCCCGGGGGCGGCGGACGTCAAGGTGGAGCAGTCCCACGGCCTGCCGATGATGGACATCACCATCGATCGGTCGCGGATCGCGCGCCGGGGGCTGAACGTCGCGGAGGTCCAGGACGTCGTCGCCACGGCCATCGGCGGGCGCTCGGCGGGACTGGTCTTCGAGGGGGACCGGCGATTCGAGATCGTGGTCCGCCTGGCCGAGGACCTGCGGCGCGACGTCGACGTGCTCGCCTCGCTCCCCGTGGCCCTCCCCCATCACGAGGAGGAGGGGCGGGTCGAAGGGGACTCCGTCACGGCGACACGGTCGTTCGTGCCGCTGGACGAGGTCGCGACGATCGAGGTCTCCGAGGGGCCGAACCAGGTGAGCCGGGAGAACGGGAAGCGGCGCCTCGTGGTCCAGGCGAACGTGCGGGACCGCGACATCGCCTCGTTCGTGGAGGAGGCGGAGGCGGCGATCGCGGCGGACGTGAAGATCCCCCCGGGGCAGTGGCTGGACTGGGGGGGGCAGTTCGAGAACCTGGTGGCGGCGCGGAGGCGGCTCACGCTCGTCGTGCCGATCTGCCTCTTCCTGATCTTCCTCCTGCTCTTCGGCACGTTCGGATCGGTGCGCCAGGCGCTGCTCGTCTTCACGGGGGTGCCCCTGGCGCTGACGGGCGGGGTCGTCGCGCTGTGGCTCCGGGGCATCCCGTTCTCGATCTCGGCCGGCGTGGGGTTCATCGCGCTCTCGGGCGTGGCGGTGCTGAACGGGCTGGTGATGGTGACGTTCATCAACCAGCTCAGGAAGGAGGGGTTGTCGCTCGCGGAGGCGGTCTTCCGCGGGTCGATGGTCCGCCTGCGCCCGATCCTGATGACGGCGCTGGTCGCCTCGCTGGGCTTCGTGCCGATGGCGCTGGCGACGGGTACAGGGGCGGAGGTGCAGCGGCCGCTGGCGACCGTGGTGATCGGCGGGCTGGTCTCGAGCACGCTCCTGACGCTCGTCGTCCTCCCCGCGCTCTACCGCGTCTTCGAGCGCGAGGCCACGGAGGGCGCGTAGGCACGCCCTCTACGTCCTCCGCATCGAGGGCGGCGACGTCCGGGCGAGGTCAGGGCCTCGTCGCCGCCTCGACGAGGCGTACGCGGCGGCCAAGAAGGGCGCTCGCGAAGAAACCCTCACGGTCGCGACGGAGGGGGACGTACACCCCTCGGCGCAGGGCGAAGCCGGAGGCCTCGCGGCCGTCGGGCCACGTGTAGTAGTACTCCTGCACACCGCTCGCCTGGTAGGCCAGGAACTTCACGCCCCGCGGCGCGATGTCCCGGTCGTAGGACTTCTTGCCGAGGACTTCCGCGACCAGGTCGGGGACGCGGCCGATCGTCTCCGTCCCCGGGATGTACTTGACCTCCCGCGCCATGTGGATGGCGATGTCCGGGTAAACGACCGTGTCCCGAGGCGCCGGGAGGCGGTGCCGCGCGTCCGCGGAGATCCGCCAGCCAAACCCCTTCACGATCGGGCGGAGGACCGAGTACAGGTCCCCCCATGACTCCCCCGCCTCGAACGTACCAGGAGACATCGGCAGTACCCACCCTCCAATCAACTCGACGGGGTTCGCCTCGTCCTGCTCCAAGGCCTCGAACTGCTCGGCCGTCGTCGGTCCCAGCCCCTCGGGGTCCAGCCGGCCGAAGTCAGCGCCCCTGGGCAGCGCCGTCGACTGTACCTTCACGTTGCTCATGACCCGGATCCTAGCAGCACCGTCCGGCATGGTCAAGACGGCGGACCCCGTTGGGGAGTCCTCCGTCGCAGGGCGGCGACGTCGACCGACTCGGGGCGGCGGGGCGCTTGCCGGATCCGGGCGGCTCTGCTACCCTGCGCCGCCGACATGGGCACGCTGAGGCGCATCCTGCTCGCGGAGGGGTTCCAGAGCGCGACGATCCCGATCGTCGCGGTCACGCTCTCGCTCGCCGTGTGCTGGTGCGTCATCGCCCTCACCACCCCCGCCCAGGCCCCCATCGGGAGGTGGAAGCGCGCCAACGAGGCCTACAAGCAGCTCGCCGAGGGAAGCCTCGGCGTGAAGTTCGACCCCAAGACCGGCGACCGACTTCCGCTCGCCCCCCTGCCCAAGAACCGCGCGCTAGGCGAGACCGCGCTCAAGACCGCCCTCCTCGTCCTCACGGGGCTCTCCGTCGCCATCGCCCTCCGCGCGGGCCTCTTCAACATCGGGGCCGAGGGACAGTTCATCGTCGGCGCCATCACCGCCGCCTGGTTCGGCTGGTGGCTCGACCTGCCCCCCGCCATCCACCCCGTCGTCGTGATGCTCCTCGCGATGACCGCCGCGGGGCTCTACGGCGCCCTCGCCGGGGCCCTCAAGGTCTGGCGAGGCGTCCACGAGGTGATCGGCACCATCATGCTCAACTGGATCGCCTACTACCTCGTCACGCAGTGGCTGGTCATCGGCCCGCTGAACGTGACGACGCTGATGGGCGAGTCGGGCGCGACCTCGGTGAACGAGGCCGGCACGCCCGAGGTCCGCGCCTCCGCGCTGCTCTGGCCGCTCTTCGAACGGCCGAACCGGATGAATGCCGGGATCCTCATCGCGCTGTGGATGGCCTTCCTGGCCTGGCTCTTCCTCTACCGCACCAGGCTCGGCTACGAGATCCGCGCGATCGGCTCCGGCCCCGAGGCCGCCCGCGCCGCGGGGATCCCCGTCGGTCGGCGCACCGTGCTCGCCATGTTCCTCGCGGGAGCCCTCGCCGGCCTGGCCGGGGCCGCGTACATCCTCGGCACCGAGAAGCGCTACGCCGGCGCGGCCGCGGGCGGGTACGGCTTCGACGGCATCGCCATCTGCCTGCTGGGCGCCAACCACCCGCTCGGCGTGATCCCCGCCGCGATCTTCTTCGGCGCCGTCCGTGCCGGGATCACCCGCCTCCAGCTCGCTCCCGTCTCGATCCACAAGAGCTTCGCCGACCTCATCCAGGGGTGCGCCATCCTCTTCGTGACGGCCCAGTACCTCTTCCGCTGGGCGATGGTCCGCGTGGCCAGGCGGATCGGCCCCGAGGAGTCCCAGGAACGTGCTTGACCTCCTCTCCAGCGTCCTCGATTACCTCCCGCCGATCCTCTTCGCGGCGCTCGGAGGCGTGCTCGCGGAGCGCGCGGGCGTGGTGAACCTCGGGCTCGAGGGGATGATGCGCGCGGGGGCCTTCTTCGCCTTCCTCGTGGCGTTCCGGACGGGCAACCCGTGGTACGGCGCGGCCGCGGGGGCCGGGGCCGGCGTCGCGTTCGCCCTCGTCCTCGCCTGGCTCGCGATCCACTGGCGCTCCGACCAGGTCGTCACGGGGATCGCGCTCAACCTGATCGCCATGGGACTCATGAGCTACCTGATGAAGGCGGTCCTCGACAAGGAGGGCTCCACGGACGCCCTCGCGCCGACGGCGAAGTTCGGGCCCCTCCTCTTCGGGAAGAACCTCTTCACGCTCGCCGCCGTGGTCACGCCGTTCGTGATGCACTTCCTGCTCTACCGCACCGTGTGGGGCCTCCGCACGCGCGCGGTCGGGGAGCACCCCCGCGCCGCTGAGAGCCTCGGGATCTCCGTCTACGGCCTGCGCTACGTCGCGGTCCTGGGGAGCGGCGCGCTCGCGGGGATCGGCGGGGCGTGCCTGCCGCTCGCGCTCGAGGGGCGCTTCACGGACCACATGCCCGCCGGCCAGGGGTTCATCGCCCTCGCGGCGGTCGTCTTCGGCAAGTGGAGGCCGCTCGGCGCCCTCGCCGCCGCAGCCTTCTTCGTGACGGCCCAGGCGCTCCAGCTTACACTCCAGCACTCCCACGTGGAGTGGGTGCAGTCGATCCCGAAGGGGTTCTTCTTCGCGTTCCCCTACGTCGTGACGCTCCTGGCGCTCGCGGGCTTCGTCGGCCGCGCCGTGCCGCCGGCGGCCGACGGCATCCCGTACGTCCGTGGTGAGCGATAAGATGGACATCCTGACCCGGCTGGAGGAGACGACCCGCGCCGTCCGCGCGCAGACGCCGCTCGCGCCCAAGGTCGGCGCCGTGCTCGGGTCGGGCCTCGGAGGTCTCGTCGACGCCGTGGAGGGCGCGACGCTGCTGCCGTACAAGGACCTCCCCCACTTCCCCGTGAGCCGCGTGGCCGGGCACGCCGGGAAGCTCGCCCTCGGGACGCTCGCGGGGGTCCCCGTGGCGCTCTGCCAGGGGCGCGTGCACCACTACGAGGGGTGGACGCAGGAGGACCTCGCGTACAACGTCAGGGTGCTCTGGAGCCTCGGCGTGAAGACCGTCATCCTCACGAACGCGGCGGGGGCCACGAACCCGTCGTTCCGCCCGGGCGACCTGATGCTGATGTCGGACCACCTCAACCTCCTCGCGGGGAGCCCCCTCCGGGGCGAGAACGTGGAGGCGATGGGCCCGCGCTTCCCGGACATGTCGCGCGTCTATGACGCGGGGCTTCGCGAAGCAACGCTCCGGATCGCCAGGGAGATGAAGATCCCCGTCGTCACGGGCATCTACGCCGCGGTCCTGGGGCCGCAGTACGAGACGCCCGCCGAGGTGAGGATGCTCAGGATGCTCGGCGCGGACGCGATCGGGATGTCGACCGTCCCCGAGGCGATCGCCGCCTCGCACCTCGGCCTGCGCGTCCTGGGCGTCTCCTGCATCACGAACCTCGCGGCGGGGATCACGGACCAGCCCCTCAACCACGAGGAGGTCCTGGAGACGGGGCGGCGCGTGACGGAGTCGTTCGTCGCGCTGCTGAAGCGCGTGATTCCCTCGATTGCGTAGCTTGCGTTCCCTGGCGGCCCCTACCTATACTGGCGCTCCTTTTCGATCGGAGGACTCGCCATGGCAGGCCAGATCCCGCTCATCCTCTTGAACGCCCTCCCCGCGTCGGGGAAGTCCGAGGTGATCACGTTCCTCAAGGACCTGCCCGACGACGTGCGGCAGCGCGACTACCACCTGGGCAAGTTCCTGGCGATTGACGACTTCCCGGACCTCCACACGATGCAGGTCATGGACGACGCGAGGCAGATGTACGGGATGTCGCGGACGAGCTTCGAGCCGCAATCGACGGGCGGAGCGATGGTCGACGCCCGGGTCTGGCTGGTGCTGATCGAGATGCTGAACGTGCACTACCGGACGCTTCTCGCGAAGAACCCGAGGCTCTTCGACACGCACACGCTCCTCGTCGAGTTCGCGCGAGGCGACCAGAAGGACCAGGCCCTCCCCCTCCCCTACGGGTACGAGCGCTGCTACGCGGCCCTCGACAGCGACATCCTCCGACGGGCGAGCATCCTCTACATCAAGGTGAGCCCCGCGGAGTCGCGCCGGCGGAACATCCGCCGCGCGGACCCGAACGACCCCGGGAGCCTCCTCAAGCACGGCGTCCCCGAGCCGCAGATGGAGCGGTGGTACGCGAAGGACGACCTCGGCTTCCTCACGGAGCGCGGTCCCGCCGGCAGCATCCGCGTGAAGGACTTCACGCTGCCGATCGGCGTCTTCGACAACGAGGAGGAGAAGACGGCATTCATCCACGACCCGAAGCCGTGGAAGCCCGCCGACTGCGACCGTCTGGGAGGCGCGCTCAAGGCCGCGCTCGACGGCATCTGGAAGAAGCTCCAGACGCGCTAGGGCTTCGGCGGGCCGGGCCAGACCGAGGTGCCCGAGAGGCTGCTCAGCGAGGGGATGCCCGCCATTTCAGCGGCGCGGCGCCGCTCGGAGAACGTCAGGAACGCGACCGCCGCGAGGATGAGGCCGAGGGAGTACCACTCCTCGCTCGTCGGGAACTTCTGCCTGAGGTACTGCCAGGCGATGAGCGTGGCGGCCGTCCCCGCCATGAGCGATGTCAGCCGGTTGACGAGCCCCGCGAACGTCGCCGTCCGTCCCTTGAACATGAAGATGAACACCGAGGCGAACGCGACGAGGCCGTAGAACGTGCCCGCGAACGTCGCCCACCCCCACATCGGCTTCGGGTGACGGATGGCGGTGTTGAAGACGTCCATGTTCGGCGTCGTCCAACCGAACGTGGACGGCGAGACCAGGATGATGACGGCGGCCGCGCCCATCGCGACGGAGGCGGCGATCTGCTCGATGGCGAAGAAGCCCTTGTTGTCCTGCTTCACGCCCTTCCCCCGCGTGTTCTTGAAGTAGTTCATGAGGTAGATGCGGGCGCAGTAGGCCAGGATGTACGAGGCCAGGATCGTCATCGCCGCGGGGTTCGTCACGAAGTCGAACTCGTTCCCCTTGCGCCCCACGAAGAGCTTGGTGCAGACGGCGAGGATCGCGAGGAGGACCGCGACGTTCTCCTGCCAGTAGACCGTCTTCTTCAAGATGCCCTGCGAGATCTGGACCGCGTCCACGAGGCGGCTAATGACGATCACGGCGCCCCGCATGATCACCATGGCGACCATGACCGAGATCCCGGGCAGCATGTACATGAGCGTCGTCGTCGGGATGACGATCGCCGTGCAGAAGCCCGACGGGACGATGTAGACGAATTCGCGCGGGAAGGTGAGGCCGCACCAGCGCACGTACCCGTTCGACTGGAGGCGGTACCAGCCCAGGCCAAAGACGACGAGGAGGCAGATCAACGAGCCGCCGAGCGTGCTGTAGACCAGGAATTCCGCTTCCTGCATCAGGGCGTGGGCGCGGTCGGGCCAGGCCGTGAAGTACTTCAACGCCACGCCCGTGATGACGTAGAAGACGAAGTACCCCAGGCAGAGCTGGAGCAGGCGGCCCGTGCTGCCCTCTTCCGTCTTCCACATGGACCGGACCCCTGTGTTGGGGGAATGCAAAGCTCGTGTTCGGGTAGCGTGAGAGGCGCGGATGGTAGCAGCGGGCGCACCGGGCGGTCAAGGACTCGCAGGGCCGGCCTGCGGGGCGCCGGTTTTGGTTTCCTTCCGACCCGCGGGCCCCTATCATCTTGAATCCATTGTCTTTGAGCCAAACACACGCATGATCAGCCTCTCCCGCCCCGCCCGCCTCCTGGCCGCCGTCGCCCTCCTCGCCCTCGCCTGCCTGCCGTCCTGCGCACAGTCGCCGAGGCCGTCCGCCGAGGGGGAGCTCACGATCCTCCACACGAACGACATCCACGGCGGGTTCCTTCCGTCGGCCGGGGAGGCCAAGGACGGCGGCGCGCCCCCGCTCGTCGGCGGATTCGCGGCGCTCGACACCTGGCTCCAGGCGCACCGGACCGACTACGCCAACACGCTCCTCCTCGACGCGGGCGACCTCATGACCGGCAACCCCCTCTGCGAGATCGAGGACGAGGGGACCAAGGGGCGCGCGCTCGTGGAGATGATGAACGCCGCGGGGTACGACGGCTTCGCCATCGGCAACCACGACTTCGACGACGGCCTGGAGAACGCCCAGAGGCTCGTCGCGGCATTCAAGTGCCCCGTCCTCTGCGCCAACGTGACCCTGGCGGACGGAAAGCCGATCGCGACGGAGCCGTACCACATCTACGAGGTCGGCCCCCTGCGCGTCGGCGTGATCGGGCTCCTCATGGACCACCTGTCCGGCGTTGTCCCGGCCGAGACGATGGCGAAGATCAGGGTCGACGACGTCGTCGAGGCCGCGAAGAGGATCGTCGCCGAGATCGACCCGCAGACCGACGTCATCATCCTCCTGACCCACCAGGGGGTCGACATGGACAAGGTCCTCGCGCGCACCCTCGGACCCGAGGTCGACCTCATCGTCGGAGGGCACTCGCACACCTCCCTGCCGCGGCCCATCGTGGCGAACGGCATCCCCATCGTCCAGGCGGGGTGCAGCCTCGACGGGATCGGGCGCGTCACGCTCCGCGTGAAGGACGACAAGGCCGTCTCGGTGGAAGGCGAGTTGATCTCCCTCAAGGCCGACCAGGTCGCACCGGGGCCCGAGATGAAGGCCCTCCTCGACCGCGACGGCGCCCGCGTGAAGGAGAGGTTCGGGGAGGAAATCGGGACGCTCGAGCGCGACTGGCGCAGGAATTACTACGGCGAGTCGAACCTCGGCAACTTCGTCGCCGACGCCCTCAGGGAGAAGTGGAACGCGGACTTCGCGTGCATCAACAGCGGGAGCCTGAGGAAGAACATGAGCGCGGGGCCGATCACGCTCCTCGACGTCTACGAGGTCTACCCGTTCACGAACCCCGTGGTGACCTTCGAGCTGACCGGCGAGGAGCTGCTCGGGGTCCTGCGACACAACGCGATCTCGGCCGTGGGGCACGACCACGGGATCCTCCAGGTGAGCGGCGTGACGTACGAGTACGTCAAGGAGGACAGGGACAGCGCGCGGATCGTGAAGGCGACCGTCGGGGGCGAGCCGATCGACCCGGAGAGGGTGTACAAGGGCGTCAGCGGCAACTTCATCGTCTCCGACAAGGCGGAGAAGTACCTGGGCTACGTCGTCAAGGCCTGGGCCGACACCGGGACGCACGTCCGCGCGGTCGTCGAGGAGGCGATCCGGCGCAAGAAGACCGTAAAGGCGAACGTCGAGGGTCGGATCGGCGGACCATAGCGATGAGCGCGCCCAGCGAAGCGGAACTGCGCCTCCTTCCGAAGATCGACCTCCACCTGCACCTCGACGGGGCGGTCCGCGTCCGAACGATCCTGGAGCTCGCGCAAGCACACGGGGTGCCGCTGCCGGCGGACACGGTCGAGGGGCTGGCGCCGCACGTCCTGGTCCCCCCCGACTGCGGGTCGCTCGCGCGGTTCCTGAAGACGTTCGACGTCTTCTATCCGGTCCTCCGATTTCCCGATGCGATGACCCGGGTCGCCCGCGAGGCATGCGAGGACGCCGCGCGGGAGAACGTGATCTACCTCGAGGCGCGGTTCTGCCCCCTGCTCCAGGAGGCCCCGGGCTTCCCGCTGGAGGCGGTCCTCGAGAGCGTCCTGGAGGGCCTGCGTCAGGGGATGGAGGCGACCGGCGTGCGCGCCCAGGTCATCCTCTGCTGCTATCGGCCGCTCTCCGGCGAGGGCAGCCTGCGCGTCGCGCGTCTCGCGCTCGCGTACCGGGAACGGGGGGTCTGCGGCCTGGACCTGGCCGGGGACGAGCGCGCGCACCCGATCGGGCCCCACGCCGAGGCGTTCTCGCTGGCGCGGAAGGCCGACTTGCCGATCACGATCCACGCGGGAGAGGACGGCGGCCCCCAGGGGGTCCGTGAGGCAGTGGAGGTCCTCGGCGCGCGGCGGATCGGCCACGGGACGCGGGCGGCGCGCGACGAGGGGCTGCTCGACCTCCTGGCACGGCGCGGCGTGGCGCTGGAGGTCTGCCTGACGTCGAACGCGCAGACGGGGACGGTGAAGCGCCTGGCGGACCACCCGCTGCCACTCTTCCTCGACCGCGGGGTGCGGGCGACGATCAACACCGACGACCCGGCGGTCAGCGGGATCACGCTGACGCACGAGTACCGCGTGGCGATGGAGGAGCTGGGGTTCGAGCTCCCCGACCTGGAGGGGCTGGGGCGGAACGCGGCGCGTGCGGCGTTCCTCCCGGAGGCGGATCGACGGGACCTCGAGGCACGGATCCGGGCGGGCTACCCGTCCACCGATGGAGATGACGAATGAAGACGACCCTCTCGCGTCAGGAACGCTCCCTGGTCACCGCGGCGGCGAGGGCGCAGAAGCGGGCCTATTGCCCGTACTCGGGCTACCGCGTCGGCGCGGCGCTGCTGGACGCGCGCGGAAGGGTCTTCCCCGGGTGCAACGTGGAGAACGCGAGCTACAGCGCGACGACGTGCGCGGAGCGTGTGGCGCTCGGCGCGGCCGTGGCGGCGGGGTCCAGGCGCTTCCGCGCGATCGCGATCGTGACCTCGGGCAAGGACCTCGCCTCCCCGTGCGGCGTATGCCGACAGGCCCTCTCGGAGTTCTCGCCCGACCTCGTCATCCTCATCTCGGACGGCGCGCGGCGCTTCGAGCGGACGACGCTGGCGGAACTCCTCCCGAGGCAGTTCCGCTGCCACCAGGTGCTGGGGCGGGACGTCAGGTCCTGACCCGTAGGTTCCTTCCCGGACCCCTTCCCCTTCCCATTCCCCTTCCCTTTCCCAGCGCTTCGGACGCGCTGGGAAAGGGAAGGGGAATGGGAAGGGGAGCGGGTGAGGAGCCGCGGCGCTCTAGAAGAGCTGCGGCTGGGCGCCCTTGGGATCGGCGCCGAGGTGGAGGAACGCCTTCTCCGTGGCCTTGCGGCCTCGCGGCGTCTTCTGGATGAACCCCTCCTGGATCAGGTAGGGCTCGTAGACCACCTCGATCGTCTCCTCTTCCTCCCCCACCGAGACGGCGAGCGTCTTGAGGCCGACCGGCTGGCCTCCGGCCCCGACCAGCGCCCCGAGGATTCGGCGGTGGAGCGTCTCGAGGCCCGCCTCGTCGACCTCGAGCAGCGCGAACCCCTCCACCGCGCCCTTCGCGCTGATTCGGTTCCCCGCGCGCACCTGGGCCACGTCGCGCAGCCGCGCGAGGTAGCGGTTCGCGACGCGCGGCGTCCCGCGCGAGCGGCGCGCGATCATCTGCGCCGCATCGGGGACGATTTCGACGCCGAGGAGCGCCGCCGACCTGAGGACGATCGTCGACAGGTCCGCGACGTCGTACGGATCGAGGCGCTCGAAGATCCCGAACCGCGCGCGGAACGGGGACGTCAGCAGGCCCTCCCGCGTCGTCGCCCCGATCAGCGTGAAGCGCTGGAGCGACAGCTCGACCGTCCGCGCGTGGACCCCCTGGTCGATCACGATCTGGATCTTGTAGTCCTCCATCGCCGAGTAGAGGTACTCCTCGACCGCGGCGGGGAGTCGGTGGATCTCGTCGATGAAGAGCACGTCGCCCCGCTTGAGGCTCGTCAGGATGCCGGCGAGGTCGCCGGAGCGCTCGATCATCGGCCCGCTCGTCGCGCGGAGCTCCGCCCCGAGCCTGGTGGCGATCAGGTGCGCCAGCGTGGTCTTCCCGAGGCCGGGGAGCCCCGCCAGGAGGACGTGGTCGAGGGTCTCCCCCCGCTGGAGCGCGGCCTCCACGAAGACGTGCAGCTTCTCGACGACCTTTCTCTGCCCGACGAAGTCGCCGAAGGCCTGAGGGCGGAGCGTCAGGTCGAGCCGGACTTCGGCCTCGTCTCCCGGGCGGAGCGGGGGCATCCCCTCGGCGTCCTACTTCTTCTCGGACTTCGGCTCGGCGCCCGCCTGCGGGGCCGCGGGGGCCTCCGCGGGCTTCTGGGCTGCCTTGGCGGCGGCTTCGGCGGCGGCCTCCGCCGCGGCCTTCGCGACCACCTCCTTCATCGAGCTGATGTCCTCCTTCAGCCGCCTCGACTTGCCCGAGCGGCTCCGGAGGTAGTAGAGCTTCGCGCGACGGACGCGGCCCTTCCGCTTCACGACGATGTCGACCACCTTGGGCGAGTGGAGCGGGAAGATCCGCTCGACGCCCTGGTCCTGGACGATGCGCCGGACCGTGAAGGTCTCGCGGAGGCCGCCGCCCTTCTTCTTGATGACGACGCCGTTGAAGATCTGGATGCGTTCCTTCTCGCCCTCCTTGATCCTCACGTGGACGTCGACGGTGTCCCCGATGTCGTAGGACGGCTTCTTCTTCCTGAGCTGTTCGGTCTCGACCTGATCGAGCACGTTCATGGCCGGCTCCTTTCCTCGAAACTGCGGCGCTCCTCCGTCCGGATCCGCGCCTGCTCCTCGCGCCACGCCTTGATCGCCGCGTGGTTCCCCGACTGCAGGACCTCGGGGACCTTCATCCCGCGGAACTCCGGCGGTCGCGTGTACTGGGGGAAGTCCAACAGGTCCCCCGTGAACGACTCCTCCACCGCGGACCTCGGGTCGCCGAGCACCCCGGGGAGGAGACGGACGACCGCGTCGACGATCACCATTGCGGGGACCTCCCCGCCGGTGAGGACGAAGTCGCCGACCGAGACCTCCCGGGGCGCCAGCCCCATCCGAATCCGCTCGTCGAATCCCTCGTAGTGCCCGCAGATGAGGATCAGCCCCGCAGCCCCCGCGAACTCCCTCGCGGTCGACTGGCGGAACCGCTCCCCCGACGGCGTCAGGAGGACCTTCAGGCTCCCCTTCGCGCCGCCCGCCTCCAGGTGCTCCACGCACCGGAAGACAGGTTCGGGGGCAAGCACCATGCCGGGCCCCCCGCCGTACGGCCGATCGTCCACCTTCCGGTGCTTGTCGAGCGTGAAGTCCCGGAGGTTCACGAGGTTGACCTCCAGGATCCCGCGCTCCCGGGCGATCTTGAGGATGCTCTCCTCGAAAACGCCCGCGAACATCGCCGGAAAAAGGGTGACGATGTCGATCCGCATCGGTGTGGCGACCCTGAGCGGGCCAGCATTCTAGCCGCACTGCCGGCCCTGTCAAGGCCGGAACAGGACGCGCGGGGCTACTTCTTGTCCTTCTTCGACCGTGTCCCCGGCATCGCCAGGCGGCTCGGAGGCTTGCCCGGCTTCTTGGCCGACGGGACGTCGTGCGCGGTGTCGGCCAGGGCGGGGTCGCGCGGCTTCGGGGGCGGGACCTTGGACTTCGTGGCCCGGAAGGTCTCGTTCTTCGGCTCGTCGTCGTCGAGGAGGATGAGGTCGTCGTCGTCGAACGACTCCTTCTTCGCCTCCTTCTTGGGGGCGGAGACCTTGAGCGTGGGCTCGTCGTCCATGTCGATGAGATCGAGGTCCTCGTCGAGGAGCCCCTTCTTCGGCGCGGGCGCCGCCGCCGCGGGCTTCGCCGCCTTGGAGGGCTTCTTCGCGGCCGACGGCTTCTTCTTCCCCCCCTTCTTGTCCTCCACGCCGTCGAGCAGGCTCGCGAGGTCCGAGGGCTTCTCCTCGACGAACTCCGCCCCCTGCGTCGCGTCGGGGCGCTGGGGCGCGCCGACGGGCACGGAGACGCTCGTGCTGCACTTCGGGCACTTGACCTTCGAGCCGGGCTCGAAGTCGAACACGTTGAGCTTCGCGCGGCAGTCTCCGCAGAAGATGATCCGCCGCCCCTGCTTGTTCTGCAGCTCCACAAGCTGCTTGGGCGTCAGGAGCCCGCGCTGGAAGAGGATGGTGTCGATGGAGGTCGACCTCCCCATCTTCTCGACCTTCTTCTGCTCGGCGAGGCACTCCTTGATGCGCGTCTCGGTGACGTACTTCGCCGCCACGGCGAGCTTCGCGAAGTCGAGGTCGTTCTTGCTGGGCATCGGGCGTCCTCACGGGACTCGGAAGGGCGGAATGGTAGCAACCGACGCCCCGGTCGTCAATCCCGCCACCGACGCAGGAATCCTCGCCCGCCCGCGACGGATGGTGTAGAACATGCGCCGCCATGGTCGCGGTCTTCCTCCTCCTCGCCGTCCTCCTCATCCTCCTCAACGCCTTCTTCGTGCTCGCCGAGTTCGCCGCCGTGAAGGTCCGCCCGACGCGGATCCAGGAGCTGGTCGACTCCGGCGACCCCCGGGCCCTCCTCCTCCAGCGCATCCACGAACACCTCGACGAGTACCTCTCCGTCTGCCAGATCGGGATCACGATCGCGAGCATCGCGCTGGGATACGTCGGCGAGCCGTCGGTCGCCCGCCTCGTCCGTCCGCTCGTGGCCTGGGCCGGCACGTTCCAGGAGCACACGGCGCACGGGATCGCGGTCGCCATCTCCCTCTTCGTCTTCACGAGCCTGCACGTGGTCCTGGGCGAACAGGTCCCGAAGATGGCGGCCATCCGGCGCACGGACGCGGCCGCCCTGTGGTCCGCGCGCCCGCTCATCCTCTTCCGCTGGTTCCTCTATCCGCTCCTGTGGCTCCTGAGCCGCGCCACGAACGCCGTCCTGCGTGGGCTCGGCCTCTCGGCCGGCGGCCACGGCGAGCACCACTCCGAAGACGAGCTGAGGATCCTCCTGGAGGAGTCCCAGGAGAAGGGGATGATGTCGTTCCGCCGCCTCCTCCTCATGGAGAACGTCTTCGACCTGGGCGACGTGCGCGTGAGGGACGCGATGCGCGTGAGGCACGGCGTCAAGGTCCTGCGCACCGACGTCCCGTGGGAGGAGAACCTCAAGACGATCAAGGAGACCCGCTTCTCGCGCTACCCGCTGATCGAGCCCGACTCGGACAAGCCGGCGGGGACGATCCACGTCAAGGACATCCTCTACCAGGCGACGGCGGAGTTCCGCTCGATGGACCTGAAGCGCCTCGCGCGCCCGTTCGTCATGGCCCTCGAGGACTCGCCGCTCGAGAACCTGCTCGCCGACCTCCAGAGGCGCCGCGCGCACGTCGCGATCGTCTTCGACAAGGAGGGGCGCTGGACGGGGTTCCTGACGCTCGAGGACATCATCGAGGAGATCATCGGGACGGTCGAGGACGAGTTCGAGGTCGAGCCCCCGCTCTTCATCGCCGACGCCCTCACCGCGGGGCGGATCGTCCTGGGGGTCAAGGCGGGGTCGATCGAGGAGGCCGTCCGGGCCGCGTTCGCTCGGGTCGCGCCGTCGGAGCTGCCCGCGCCGGCGGCCCTGATCGAGAAGGCCGTCGTGGACCGCGAGCGGACGATGGGGACCTATCTCGGGCGGGGGCTCGCGATCCCGCACGCGCGCCTCGAGGGGATCGAGCGGCCGGCCCTCGTCTTCGCGCGCTCCGAGGAGGGAATCCCGGTGAAGGGGCGCGAGGACCGCGCGCACCTCCTGTTCATCCTGCTCACGCCGGCGGCGAACCCCCGCGTCCAGGCGCGCATGCTCGCGCGGATCGGCGGCCTCCTGACGAGCGAGTACGTCGAGGCTCGCCTGCTCGAGGCCGAGACGCCGAACTCGGTCCTGGAGGCCATCCGCGCCGCCGACCCCGTCGCGCTCGGCTAGGCGTCCAGCGCGTCGCGGACCTTCCGCGCCAGCGCGTCCGCCGTGAACGGCTTCTGCAGCAGGATCGTCTCAGGGCGAAGGGCCCCCTGCTGATGCAGCGCGTTCTCGGTGTAGCCCGACATGTACAGGATCCGGAGCTTCTCCCGCTCCCGCGCGAGCTGCGTGGCGAGCTCCGGCCCTCCCACCTTCGGCATGATCACGTCGGTCAGGAGGAGGTGGATCGGCCCTTCGTGCCCGCGGCTCACCCGGACCGCCTCCTTCGCCCCCTTCGCCTCCAGGACCTTGTACCCGAAGCGGCGCAGGATCTCGCACGCGAGGGTCCGCACCATCTCCTCGTCCTCGACGAGGAGGAGCGTCTCCTTCCCCGCCAGGTCCTTCTTCCGCTCCCCGGCCGCCTTCGACGGGCGACGGCCGCGCGCGCTGCGCGGCAGGTAGACACGGAAGGTCGTCCCGTGGCCCGGCTCGCTGTACACCCAGATGTGCCCGCCGCTCTGCTGGACGATGCCGTAGACCATCGAGAGCCCGAGCCCGGTCCCCTGCCCCAGCCCCTTCGTCGTGTAGAACGGCTCGAACAGGTGCGACTGGGTCTCCGCGTCCATTCCGCGCCCCGTGTCGCTCACGGCAAGCATCACGTACCGCCCCGGCTTCACGCCGATGTGCTGGCGCGCGTAGACCTCGTCCAGCTCGACGTCCGCCGTCTCGATCGACAGGCGCCCCCCCTTGGGCATCGCGTCGCGCGCGTTCACGGCGAGGTTCATGATCACCTGCTCGATCTGCCCGGGGTCCGCCTTCACCTCCCCGACGGAGGTCGCAAGCTGCGTGGAGAGCTCCACGTCCTCTCCGATCAGCCGTCGCAGCATCCTCTCCATCTCGAGGACGATGGCGTTCAGGTCGATCGGACGCACCTGGAGCGACTGGTTCCGTCCGAAGGCGAGAAGCTGGCGGGTGAGCGCCGCGGCGCGGTCGCCCGCCTTCTTCACCTCGGCGAGGTCGCGGCGGTGCAGGCTGTCCTCGGGCAGCGCCTTGAGGACCAGCTCCGCGTACCCCGTGATCACGGTCAGGAGGTTGTTGAAGTCGTGCGCCACCCCGCCGGCCAGGCGCCCGATCGCCTCCATCTTCTGCGAGCGGAGGAGGTCCGCCTCCAGCCTCTTGCGCTCGGAGATGTCGCGCGTGACGGAGAGGTACTCAGCGAGCTCGCCGCTCTCCTCGTCGCGGATCTTCCGCCCCGTGCTCTCGAACCAGGCGTACCGGCCGTCCTTGCGGAGGGCGCGGAACTGGACCGTGTACACCTCCTGCGCCAGCTCCCGCACCCGGCGCACCTCGGCACGGTCCTCCGGGTGGACGAACTCCGCCGACGGGCGCCCGATCATCTCCTCGGGGCGGTACCCCGTGAGGGCAAGGCAGGCGGGCGACATGTAGGTGAAGATGTCGGCCGCGGAGATCCGCACGATCATGTCGGTCGAGTTCTGCGTCAGGAGGCGGTACCGCTCCTCGCTCTCGCGCAAGGCGTCGAGTGCACGGAGCCGCTCCAGCGCCGCCCCCATGTGCGCCGCCGCCGAGGCGACCCGATCGACCAGCTCCGCGTCCTCGTCCCTGGGCTCCCCGTAGAAGAGCTCGATGACCGCGACGAGCCCGCCCGGAGAGGGGACGGGGACCGCGAACCCGGCCCCGAGGCCGATCGCGCGGGCGAGCGGGGCCCGGGGGAATTCCGGGTCCTGGACGACGTCGCGGATCCACGCCGGCCGCCCCGAAACGGCGACGCGCCCGGGGAGCCCCCGGCCGTGCACGCAGCGGATCCCACGGCTGAAGGCGTGGAACCCTTCGTGATCGGGGGCGGTCCCATGCCAGGCCCCGCTGCACTCGACGCGCTCCCCGTCCGCGGAGGGGAGCCACGCCTGCCCCAGGATCGCGCCGGTCTCCTCGCAGAGGACCTCCAGCGCGACGCGGAGCCCCTCCTTGAAGTCGTGGGGAGCGAGGACCGCCGAAGTCAGGCGACGAAGGAGGCGGACCTCGCGCTCGGCCGAGGAGTGAGACGGGGACGTGGACTCGGAGGACAAGGCGGTCGGTTCTCGATGCTGCTCGCTCTCCCCTGCCCTGGTTGCCAGTGTAGGGCGTGACGCCCCCTGGACGCAAGCACGGTTTGCGGCGGCGCCGACGCCCGCAATCCGCTTGACGCGCCTCCTGGGCAAGGGTAGCTTTCGCCGGCATCCCGCACCCAGCAAGGAGGACCCCCGTGCGCCTGCTGG
>CAZYRM010000034.1:0-46676 GCA_964649705.1 uncultured Planctomycetia bacterium | reverse complement strand
CCCCCCCCGGGCCGGGGCGCCACGCCCCGTGTACCCCGCCGGCACCCCCGGCCGCGGCCCGCCCGGCATGGCCCCTGCTATCATCCGCGCCTCTCGGAGGGACGGCATGGCGGGCGGAGTCGAGTGGCTTGTGGACGCGGGCGGGTGCCGGGCGGAGGCGCTCCGCGACACGTCCGCCCTCGAGGCCCTCCTTCGCCGCGTCGTGGCCGACCTCGGCCTCCACCCCGTCGGCGAGCCGGTCTGGCACCGCTTCCCCGGGCCCGGCGGCGTCACCGGCGTCTGGCTTCTCCAGGAGAGCCACCTCGCCTGCCACACCTTCCCCGAGCACGGCTCCCTCTGCCTCAACCTCTTCTGCTGCCGCCCGCGGCCCGCGTTCGACTGGGAGGGCGCCCTCGCCGAGGCCTTCGGGGCCGCCCGCGTCGTCGTGCGGGCCGTCGAGCGCGACTACGCCCCCGTCCCGGAGGCGCGCGCATGGCGATAGCCGCGAACTGCCCGTCCTGCGCGGCGCCCATCCGCTTCACGAACAAGGCCACCCTCTTCGTGGTCTGCGACCACTGCGGCTGCGCCGTCCTCCGCACGAACGTCGGTCTCGAGAAGATCGGCAAGGTCGGCGAGCTCGCCGACGACGGGACGCCCGTCCAGATCGGCACGACGGGCGTCTTTCAGGGACGTTCGTTCAACGTCCTCGGCCGCCTCCAGGTCTCCTTCCCCGACGGATACTGGAACGAGTGGTTCCTCGACTTCGACCGCGGCGAGCCCGGCTGGCTCGGCGAGGCGATCGGGAACTACACCGTGAGCTTCGCGACGTCGTCCCCCGGGAAGGTCCCGCCGTACGGCAGCTTGAGTCCCGGCCAGCAGATCACCATCGAGAAGACCGTCTACTTCGTGAAGACGCTCGACGAGGCCGAGGTCGTCGGCGCCGAGGGGGAGCTCCCCTTCCGCACCGAGGGGGGCTGGAAAGTCCCCGCGGCGGACCTGACGGGCGAGGAGGGGCGCTTCGCGACGATCGACTACAGCGAGGCGACGCCCCGGGTCTACGTCGGGTGGCACGTCGAGATGCCCGACCTCCGCCTGAAGAACCTCCGTCAGGTGGAGGGCTGGTAGATGCCGAAGCCCGAGCCCGTCAAGCCCCAGGCGCGCTCGTTCAACTGCCCGAACTGCGCCGCCCCCGTGGACCTCCGCGTCCCCCGCCAGACGCAGTCCGTCGTGTGCGGGTCCTGCGGGTCGGTCCTGGACGTCCGCACGCCCGAGGTGAAGATCCTCCAGGAGTACAACAAGAAGCTCACGCACACGCCGATCATCCCGCTCGGGAGGCGCGGCAAGCTGCGAGGCGAGCAGATCGAGTGCATCGGCTACATGAGGCGGACGCTCACCGTGGAGGGAGAGTCGTACACCTGGAGCGAGTACGTCCTGTGGAGCCCCTACGTCGGCTATCGGTGGCTGACCGAGTACGACGGGCACTGGAGCTACATCAAGACGACGAACGCCGTCGCCAAGGCGCCGAAGGGGAGCTCCGGGACGATCAAGGCGTACGGGATGACGTTCAAGCACTTCCAGAGCTACACGGCCGAGGTGACGTTCGTCCTCGGCGAATTCCCGTGGATCGTCCGCCGCGGGAGCAAGGCGAGGTGCGCCGACTACGTCAGCCCGCCGTTCATGCTCTCGGGCGAGCAGGAGGAGGACGAGTACACCTGGAGCCTCGGGGAGTACACGAGCCCCGCGACGATTTGGCAGGCGTTCCTGCTGCCGGGGAACCCGAGGACGCCGGCGGGCGTCTTCGCGAACCAGCCGTCCCCTCACGCGGCGAGGATCGGGCGGATCTGGGGAATTTTCGGGGCGTTCGCGGGGGCGAACGTCGCCCTGGCCTTCCTGGGCCAGATCCTGGCGAAGCAGCCCTCCACGTCGCCGGGGTGCTGCACGATCGTCTCCTTGCTCGCCCTTGCGGCCTGGCCTATCGCGACGCAGGTGATGGCGTCCCAGTTCGAGACCCAGCGTTGGGCGGAGAGCGACCATGCCTGATCCCGTCCCGCCGGGGTCCGCCCCGGCCCCCGCGCCGGGCCCTGCCAAGGGGCTCCTGACGGACCGCCCGCCGCTCACCCCGTGGTGGCACGAGTCATACTTCTGGTACGGGGTCTTCGTCGTCGGCGCGACGTTCTTTGGGCTTCTCATGGGATGGAAGATCCCCGACGTCGACATGCCGTCCGGCGGCGGAGGCGGAGGGTATTCATCGAGCGGTGGCGGAAGTAGCTTTGGAGGGAAGTAGGATGCAGACCGAGATTCTGGCCTTGGGCACGAGTTGGTGGACCATCCTCAAGATGGATGAGCTCCTGCCGGCGGCGGTCTTCGCCTTCGCGGGGGTCCTGATCCTCGTCTTCTCCTTCGTCATCATCGACAAGGCGACACCGGGGAACTTGTGGAAGGAGATCATCGAGGAGAAGAACACGGCCGTGGCGGTCCTCATGGGCCTGATGGCGGTCGCCATCGCCATCATCATCGCCGCCTCGATCCACGGGTAGGCGGACGTGCCGGTCGCGATCCTCGTCACCGTCCTCGTCGTCGCCACATGCGGGCTCGTGTACGAGCTGATCGCGGGCGCGATGGCGAGCTACCTCCTCGGCGACACGGTCACGCAGTTCTCGATCGTGATCGGCGCCTACCTCTTCTCCATGGGGATCGGGAGCTTCCTCTCCCGCTACCTCGTGCGGGGGCTCGTCACGCGGTTCGTGCAGGTCGAGTTCCTCGTCGGGGTGATCGGCGGGGTCTCTGCGGGCCTCCTCTTCCTCCTCTTCTCATACGTCTCCGCGTTCCGCCTGGTCCTCTACCCGATCGTCGCGGTCGTCGGGATCCTCGTGGGGATCGAAATCCCCCTCCTCCTGCGGATCCTCAAGGACCAGGTCCAGTTCAAGGACCTCGTCTCGCAGGTCCTGGCGTGGGACTACGTGGGGGCCCTCGCCGCGTCGCTCCTCTTCCCGCTCGTCCTGGTCCCGCGCCTCGGCCTCGTGCGGAGCGCCCTCCTGTTCGGCATCCTGAACGTCCTCGCGGGCCTCTGGTTCCTCCGACTCTTCGGCGCCGAGGTCGCCCGCGCGACTGCGCTCCGTGTGGAGGGGGTCCTCGCCCTCGTCCTCCTCGGCACGGGCTTCGCGTTCTCCGACCGCCTCACGCAGTTCGCCGAATCGCGGCTGTACGCGGACGAGGTCGTCTACGCCACGTCGACACCCTACCAGCGGATCGTCCTCACGCGCTGGAAGGACAATCTGAAGCTCTTCCTCAACGCCCACCTCCAGTTCAGCTCTTACGACGAGTACCGCTACCACGAGCCGCTCGTCCACGCCGGCCTCGCGGCCCTCCCTCACGCGCGGCGCGTCCTCGTCCTGGGCGGCGGGGACGGCCTCGCCGTCCGCGAGGTGCTTCGATATCCGAACGTCGATCACGTCCGGCTGGTCGACATCGACCGCGAGATGACCGACCTCTTCCAGACGCACGAGGCCCTCGTCAAGCTGAACGGCGGCTCGCTCCTCTCGCCGAAGGTCTCCGTGACGAACGCCGACGCCTTCCAGTGGCTGGACGACTCCAGCGAGTCGTTCGACTTCGCCGTGGTCGACTTCCCGGACCCGAGCAACTACGCCATCGGGAAGCTCTACACGACGGCGTTCTACCGCCTCCTCGCGAGGCGCCTCTCGGCGAACGGAATGGCGGCGGTGCAGGCGACCTCGCCGCTCTTCGCGCGGAAGTCGTTCTGGTGCATCGTGGAGACGGCCCGCGCGGCGGGGTTCCAGGCGACTCCGTACCACTCGTACGTCCCGTCGTTCGGGGAGTGGGGGTACGTGCTGCTCTCGAAGGGGCCGTACGCGCGGCCGGCCGCGTGGCCGGCGGGACTCCGGTTCCTGGACGCGCGTGTCGCGGAGGGGCTCTTCGTCTTTCCGCCCGACATGCAGGCGGTGGCCGCGGAGCCGAACCGCCTCGACAACCAGGTCCTCGTGCGCTACTACGAGGAAGAATGGGACGAGGTCGGCCAGTAGGGTTCACGCGGCGGGAGCTGCTGATCGGGGGCCTCGGCGCGGCGGCGAGCGCGGGGCTCGCGTGGAGGCTCTACAGGCCCTTCCCCGCCTCGCGCGGACGGATCCTCGGCGAGATCGTCGGCGCGTCGCACGCGCCGGGCCACCGCCTGCGCGAGGGGAAGTTCCCGGAGCCCTCCGCGACCGAGTCGATCGGCGTCGCCATCGTGGGCGGCGGCGTGGCGGGCCTCTCTGCCGCCTGGAGGCTGGCGAAGCGAGGGCGCACCGACTTCCGGGTCTTCGAGCTGGAGCCGCGGGAGGGCGGCACGTCGGCCTGGGGGGCGAACGGGACCACGAGGTACCCGTGGGGCGCTCACTACCTGCCGGTCCCGGGCCCGGACGCCGTCTGGGTCCGAGAGCTGCTCGAGGAGATGGGCGCCTGCCAGTGGTCGGATCAAGGCGAGCCCCTGTGGGAGGAACGCCACCTCTGCTCCGACCCCGAAGAGCGGCTTTTCCTCGACGGTGAGTGGCGTGACGGTCTGTTCCCCGCGCACGGGGCCACGGCCGACGACCTGGCGCAGGCCGCGAGGTTCCGCGAGGCGATGGCGCGGTACCGCTCGATGCGGGACGCGGCCGGGCGCCGCGCGTTCGCCATCCCCGTGGAGGCCAGCTCGCGGGACGAGGAGCTGATCGCGCTCGACAAGATGACGATGTCGGCGTTCCTGGCCTCGCTGGGGATCACGTCGAAGCGCGTGCGGTGGTGGGTGGAGTACGCCTGCCGGGACGACTTCGGCTGCTCGCTCGAGACGACGTCCGCCTGGGCGGGGATCCACTACTGGGCGTCGCGGCAGGAGGACGGGCCGCTCCTGACGTGGCCCGAGGGGAACGGGCGGCTCGTGAGGGCGATGATGGAGCGGATCGGCCCGCGTGTGGAGACGGGGAGGCTCGCGGTGCGCGTCGTCCCGGAGGACCGCGGCGCGGTCGTCGACTTGTGGGACCCGCGGACGGACAGCGTCAAGCGGGTGAAGGCGGACCACGTCGTCCTGGCGGTTCCGCAATTCGTGGCGGCGAAGATCGTCGAGCCATGGCGCGAGGCCCCCCCCGAGTGGCTCCCGTCGTTCACGTACTCCCCGTGGATGGTGGCGAACGTCCACGTGGACCGCCTGCCCGAGGGCGATGGGTTCGAGACGGCGTGGGACAACGTGATCTACGACTCGGAGGGGCTGGGGTACGTCGTGGCGACGCACCAGCTTCCTCGCTCGGCACCTGGGCCGTCCGTGCTCACGTACTACAGGCCGTTCGTCGGCACGGATCCGGCTGCCGAGCGGAAGCGCATGCTCGCCATGCGATGGGCGGACTGGCGCGACCTGGTCCTCGCGGACCTCTCGACCGCGCACGCCGCGATCGAGGAGGTCGTCACGCGGATCGACGTGATGCTCTGGGCCCACGGGATGGTGCGCCCGACGCCCGGGTTCCTATGGGGAGGCCGCCGCGCCCTGGCCTCTCACCCCGTCGGCCGCGTCCACCTCGCGCACTCCGACCTCTCGGGGATTGCCCTCTTCGAGGAGGCGCAGTACTGGGGCGTCCGGGCTGCCGAGGGAATCCTCGGGTAGCTCAGGAGCGGCGGCGCTGGGTGCGGTAGCGGTCCTGGATGCGCTCGACGAGGGTCACGTGCTCGCCGAGCTCGAAGGTGATGTCGCGGGCCTGGAAGAACGAGGCCGCCAGCTCGCACGCCTCGCGGAGGGAGCGGAAGACGAACTCCTCGAGGTCCTTGGGGTCGACCAGGTCGTCAGGGATGGAGACCTGGACCTGCACGCGGCGATGGCGCTTGGAGAAGCGGCTGGTCTGGACGACGGACCAGCCCGGCCGCGCGTCGATCCCGCCGAGGTGAAAGACGACCTTCACGACCGGCCGCTCGTCGTCGGGTCCCGCCGGCACCGCGAACCCGGCGGCGATCCGCGAGAGCTCCGCGATGAGTCGCGCCGCCGGGCCTGGCTTCGTCCCGCCCCGCACGGTCGTGATCGCGATGGCCACGGCGTATGCCCCCGAGATGGGTCGCCCCTTCGGGGCCCTACTTCAACCGCGAGAGGAGCTGCTGGTACTCCGGCAGGCCGCGGATCGGCTCGAAGTACTTCGTCGCGTCGAGGTAGCTTCGGCTCGTGAAGCCGCTGTCGATCGCCTTCCCCAGCTCCGCGATCGCCATCGCGGCGAGGTTCCCGTCCCCGGCAAGCGGGCTCGACGCCCCCTTCGCGCTCTCCGAGGCATACACCGCCGCGAGGCGGAAGTGCGCCCAGGCGTGGCTCGGGTTGACCCGGATCGCCTCGAACTGGTCGTTCCGCGACGGCGCAGGGCTCCCGAGCGCGAGCAGGACCCAGCCGCGATGCGAGTAGGCGTCGGCGAAGTCCTGCTTCGCCTGGATCGCCTGCGTGAAGGCCTCCGCCGCCTCCTGCCGCTTCCCCGAGGCATCGTACGCGTAGCCGAGCTGGTAGTACGTCCACCCGTCCGGTCCGCCCACCTCGATCGCGCGCGTCGCGTCCTCGATCGCGCCCGCGTAGTCGCGCGCCGTGTTCTTGAGGATCGCCCGGAGCTTCAGCCCCTCCACAGCGTCGGGCTTCTCCGAGAGGGCCTGGTTCACATCCTCCAGCGCCTTCTCCTTCTGCCCGAGCGCGCGGTACGCCCCCGCCCGCGCGATCCGGTCGTCCACGCGCCCCGCGTCGATCTCGATCGCCGACGTCCAATCCTCCACCGCCCCGGCGTTGTCCTTGAGCGCCTTCTTCACCGCCGCACGCTGAGAGAGGACGTCCGCGTTCTTCGGGTCGATCCCCACCGCGCGGTCGAGGTCCTCGAGCGCCCCGGCCGCCTCGCCCGCCTTCAGCCGGTAGAACCCGCGGTCCCGCCACGACGACACGTTTCCCGGGTCGAACCACGCCGCGCGCGCCGCGAGCGCGGCCGCCGCGGCGTAGTCCTCGTCGGCCGCCTTTCCCCTCGCCTCCTCCAGGAGCTTCGAGGCCAGCGGTCGGAAGGCCTGCGCGCAGCGATCCTCGTCCTCCGCCGCCCCCCCGGCGTCCCCGGTCGCCCGGCGGAGCCGCGCGCGGGTCGGGTAGAGGCGGTCGAGCGTGCCGTCGAGCGAGATCGCCTTCTCGATGTCGTCCTTCGCCTCGTCGAGCGTCCCGAGCGCCTCACGGACGAGGGCGCGCGCCTCCCACGCGTCGACGCACGCCGCGTCCAGGCGGACCGCCTGGTCGGCGTCCTGCGTCGCGACGGGCCCCTGCCCGGAGGCCGCCAGCAGCCTTGCCCTCGCGGCATGCGCCTGGGCGGAGTCCCCGTCGGCCCGGACGGCGGCGGTCGCTTCCGCGAGCGCGCCCTCGATGTCGCCGGTGTCTTCCTTGAGCCTGGAGCGCTCGAGGGACACGTCGAGCGCCGCGCTCCCCCCGGCTCCGGCCTGGTCGAGGTCGTTCATCGCCTCGGCGGGCCTCCCCGACTGGCGGTAGCAACGGGCCCGCTCCAGCAGGATCGACGCGTCCCCCGGGGCGATCCCGATCGCGACCGTGAGGTCGTAGATCGCGGCGTCGAGGTTCCCCGTGCGGGCGCGGATCCGCGCGCGCGCCTTCAGCAGCTCCACGTCCCGCGGGAACTTCTCGATCGCCGCCGAGAGGTCCCCCTCCACCGTGGCCCCCTCCCCCTTCTCGATGCGGACGAGGGCCCTCACCCGGATCGCCTGGGGCTGGCCCTGGTCCTTGGCGAGCGCCGCGCCCGCGTCCGACAGGGCGCCATCGAGGTCCTTCGCGAGCAGCTTCGCCTCCGCGCGCACGCCGTACGGCTCCGGCCACTCCCCCGCCGCCATGATCACGCGGTTGAGCATCGGGATGGCGCGCGTCGGGTCCTTCCGCGCGACGAGCGCGCGCCCGAGCGCCAGCACCGCCTCCAGGTCGTCCGGCGCCTTCTCCACGCAGCCCTCCAGCTCCTTCACGGCCTCCTCGGTCCGCCCCAGCAGCCTGAGCAAGTCTCCGCGGAGCAAGCGCGCGGCGTGGAATTCCCCGGCCGCGTCGAGGGCCTTCTCGATCTCGTTGAGCGCCGCATCAGGAAGCCCCGCGTCGCGGCGGGCGCGTGCGGAGAGGAGGAGGGCCCGCGGGTCCTCGGGGTGCTCGGCGAGGACGGTCTGCGCATCATCGAGGGCGTCCATATGGCGCCCGGCGGCCAGGTGCGCGGCCGCGGCGTCGAGCTGGGCATGGCCGAGCTTCCGATCGGCCTCGATCGCGAGGTCCCGCGCCCTCTCGGCCTCGGGACGGCCGAGCGCGCCGAGCGCGGCGCTGCGCGCCCAAAGCGCCAGCGCGTCGCCCGGGTGCAGCGCGAGGACGGCGTCCGCGGCCTTCAGCGCCCCCTTGCCCTCCCCCGTCCCGAGGAACGCAACGGCCAGCGCGAGCTGGAACGAGGCCTCCTCAGGCATCATCTCCGCGACCTTCCCCAGTTCCTCCGCGGCCGTCGCCGCATTCCCGTCGAGGAGGGCCGCGACCCCCGCGGAGAGCGGGCGGGCCAGGTCTCCTGGCTCGGTGAGCTGGTTGAGGATGGAGCGGAGGTCTTCCTTCCTCTTCTTGTAGGAGGACCCCGCGGGCTCCGGCAGCTTGCGGGTGAAGGGCAGGCCCGGCGCGGGCGAGACGACCTCCGTCAGCGGCCCGCGCGCCGCGAGGAGCGGCCTCAGCTCGACGGCGAGGAGAGAGGGAATGGCGCCGGCGCGCCTCCCGTCCGTCTCCGCGATTCTGCCCGCCGCCTCGCGCGCGGCATCGGCGTCTCCAGCAAGGGCCAGCGCCTGCACCCGGACCACGAGTCCCTCGACGAGGTCCGGGTCCTTCGCCACGGCCTGTTCAGCGAATCCCGCGGCCTCGCGCGCCTTCTGCACCCCCTCCGCGGCCCGAGCGGGGGCGTTGTCCTGAACGGCCTGCCTCATCGCCCCTCGGGCGGCCTCGAGCGCGGTCCGCGCCTGGCCGAGGGCGTCATGGGCGGCCTGCTTCGTCGCGGCGTCGGCGTCGGCGGCCTGGCGCACCGCGATCCGCCGCTCGCACTCCTGCCGCTTCGTCGCGGCCTCGGGGTCGGAGACGCCCCGCGCCTCCAGAGCCTTGTACTTCTCGAGCGCGACATCGAGGTTCCCCGCATCGAGGGCCTCGTCGGCGGCCTTGCGAATGAGGTGGTCCTGCACGGGCCCGAACCACGCCCAGGCGCCTCCCCCGGCGAGCGCGAGCAGCAGGACGGCGGCGATGAGCTTCCCCCTCCCCGCGCGAGGCGGCTCGGCGAGCCCGGGCGCCTGCTCGACCGGCTGGGAGCGCAGCGGGCGACGCTCCGAGACCGGACGGGGGCGGGGCCGCTCTTCGACCGGCTCGACCACCATCGGCTCCTCCCCATCGAGCGACTCGCCGTTGACGAACCGCGCGAGGTCGCTCGCGAGCGCCGCCCCGTCGGCGTACCGCTCGCCCGGGTCGCGCGTGATCGCCTTCATCACGATCCGCTCGAGGTCGCGCGGGAGGTTGAGGGCCCACTTGCTCGGCGGCTCGGGGTCGGACTTCGTAATCGCGTAGAGGACCTGGTCCGGGGTCTCCCCGGGAAACGGTGTCTTGCCCGTGAGGGCCTCGTACATGACGACGCCGAGCGAGAAGACGTCGGCCGCGGGGCCGATGGGGGCCTCGTCGAGGGCGCACTCGGGCGCGATGTACGGGAACGTGCCGAGGATCGGCCTCTGCCAGTGTCCGGCGGGGTCCCCGAGCGAGGGACGGCGGTCGATCGCGAGGGCGAAGTCGGTGACGTGCGGCATCCCGTCGGGGTCGAGGAGGATGTTCGAGGGCTTGAGGTCGTGGTGGAGCACGTCCGAGTGGTGCGCGACGGAGAGCGCCTCGGCGACCCGCCTGGCGACCTCGGCGATGTTCCTCGGCGTGAGCTGGATGGGCGGCTCCACGGCGAGGCTGGTCGCCTGGATGAGCTTCGAGAGCGGGATCCCCTCGACGAACTTCGCGACGATGTACTGGTCCCCCTCGACGTCGCCGACCTCGAACACCTCGGCGATGCAGGGGTGGCGGAGGCCGATGGAGGCCTTCGAGCCCTCGACGATGCGGTCGGTGTCCTCCCCGACGGCGGCGTCGACGGGGGCGATCCGCTTCAGGGCCACGAGGCGGCCCGCGTTCGTGTCCCAGGCCTTGTAGGTGATCCCCAGCTCCCCGTTGCCGATCTCCTCGAAGAGGAGGTAGCGGCCGAAGGTCTCGATGGGCGCGCCCTCGACCGGCTCGACGTGGCCGAGGATCATCGTGTCGACCGCGTCGATCGCGGTCGCGACGGGCACGATGAGGCGCGTCTCGCAGCGTGGGCAGGTCGCGCGCCGCCCGGCGCCGTAGCCGAGCACGTTGTAGTTCACGAGGCATTCGGGGCAGTGGAGGAGCGTGATCGCCTGCAGGCGCAGCACGTCGCGGATCTGCAGCGGGCTGGCGATCCCCTTGCGGACGAGGATCTCGCCGAGTCGGAGGCGGATCCCGTGCTCGCCGATCGCCTTCTGCGCGGCGAGGCACTCGTCGATGCGGCGCTCGTTGAGGAGGCCGCACTGGGTCAAGAGGAGGCCGAAGCTGCGCTCGTCCTGGGAGACGTCGGGGAGCGTCGCGGCGTTGGGGACGAGGCGCTCCGTGACGTTTTCGGACGGGGGCTTGATGTCGCGGCTGGCATCGACGAACGCGGCGGTGGGGACGGCCACGAGCTCGTCGGGGAGCGGGGTGTCGGAGATGAAGTCGCTTTCGATCTCGCGCGCCTCGGCGACGGGCACCGGCTCGGCGGGGAGCGCCTCCGCGGGCCTCTCCTCGCCGGGGAAGATCGGCTGGACCTCCTGGATCTCGTCGGACGCAGGCATCTCGACGGGGACGGTCGCCGCGTCGGCGGAGGGAGGGGCGGCGAACATCTCGGTCGTGCGGCGCTTGCGGACCTCGAGCGGGAAGAGGCCGAGATAGGAGGCCTCCGCGCGGGCCTCGAGGAGCTTCTCGAGCGACTCGTCGGTGAGGTACCCCTTCTCGAGGAGGATGGCGCCGAGCGGGCGCCCGGTCGACTCGCGGACGCGGATGCACTCGGCGAGCTGGTCCTGGGAGAGGAGGCCCGCATCGACGGCGAGCTGTCCCAAAAGGGCGTCGTAGAGGGGGTCCATGCCGCTCCCTGCCGTCGGGACGTGGTGGAAAGTGAGGCGACAGACTACCCACCCGGCGGAGGGCGGGCAAGAGGAAATCGAGAGGCCCGCTACGCGCTCCTCGTCTCCTGGCCCGCGCACCCTACCGTGCGGCGGGCGCCGCAGACATCCACGATGCCGTCCAGGAGGCCGCGGTTCTCCAGGAACCAGCACGGCACGCGGCAGGAGGAGTCCGGCGTCCCCGCCGCCGCGCGGAGAGCGCGGAAGAGGTCCGAGCCGAGCGCCTCCTCCAGCGGCAGCGCCGAGGCCGATGGCGCGACCCGCAGGAACGGGCAGGGCTCCACCTGGCCAAGCGCGTTGACGTGAAGCAGGTCCGTCCCCGCCTGGCAGCCCCCCTCCGAACGCTCGTCCCAGGGGAGCAGCGCGAGGAAGGCCCCGGTCTCGCCACGGAGCACCCCGAGGTGCCGCGCAAGGGCCTGCCGCTCCTGGGTGCCGAGCGGACGGCAGGTGGCCTCCGCGCGGCCGACCGGCAGGGCCTCGAGCACGATCCCGAAGCGGACGCCGCGCGAGGCGAGATCGAGGTAGAACTCCGTCCCCAGCAGCTCGCCGAGGTTCTCGCTGCGGGCCGTGGCCGAGAAACCGAACGGCACCCCGTAGCGCTCGAGCAGCGTCATCGCCTCCTGCGAGGCCTGCGTGGCGCCCTTTCCGCGGAGCCGGTCGTTGACCTCCGCGCCCCCCTCCACGCCCAGGAACGGCAGGACGTGAGGCATCCTGGCGAGGCGCACCGCGGCACGCTCGTCGACCGCCGCGCCGCTCGTGAAGAGGAGGTAGAGGCACCGGTCGTGCCGAGCGAGGACCTCCAGCAGGTCCGGGTGGAGGAGCGGCTCCCCTCCCGTGACGCCGACGAAGAAGATCCCGAGGTCCGTCGCCTCGCGGAGCAGGCGCTCCATCCGCCAGGTCGGGAGGTCGACTCCGGCCGGGTACGCCGCCGAGCTGCAGTGGCTGCACGTGAAGGGGCACCGCGTCGTCACGGAGACGAAGAGCGTCGACGGCGCGGGGAGGCCCCGTCGCACGCGGTCCGCGCGGAGGGCGTCGGCCGCGCGGGCCAGCTTGGGCAACCGGTCGAATCCCTCGCGGCGCTCGGGGACCGAGGAGGCGGCGAGGAGCGGGACGAGGCGGTCCATCAGCGTGCCGTGTTCGCGACTCAAGTGCGGGCTCCTTGCACGAGGCTCCTCGAAGCCACGTTCCGAAACTTGGGAACGCGGCGGACGAGCCCCCTCCCCCTCCGCGCGGGAACTCCCTTTCGCGGAAGCACTTATCGCCGCCCACGGCGTCGGGGCCGCGAGACCCCCTCGCCGTCTCTGCCCTCTCGCAATCCGCGTGCTTGACGCCGGGTGCGAGGGCGCACTACCATCCCTCCCTTCTTTTCGACGAGGAGCACCGCCATGAATCGCCTGTTCGCCCTTCCGCTCGTCCTCCTGTGCCTGTCGGTCGTCCGCGCGGACGACGCGAAGGACCAGCAAGCTGGCCCTGCCAGGGCCTTCTGGGTCGAAGAGGTCGAGGGCGTCCGCGTCGCCCACTGCGTCGGCGAGGCCGATGCGTGGGGGAAGGCGTACGGCGAGGCGTTCAAGGATGAGATCCAGGGGCTCTACAAGGGGTACATCCTCGCCTCCGCGGGCGATCAGATGCCGCTCGCGATGCAGGCCGTCCATGCCATGGAACAGCACGTCCCCGAGGAGTACAAGGCGATGCTCCGGTCGCTCTCCGAGGGGTGCGGCTTGACGTACGACGAGGCCCTCTCCGCGCAGTGCTACGCCGACCTCCTCCAGATGATGATGTGCAGCACGTTCGTCGCGCTCGGCGACGCCTCGGCGGACGGAAAGCCGATCTTCGGACGGAACATGGACTACCCGACCCGCGGGATGCTGCACGAGCACACGATCGTGACGGTCTTCCACCGCGGCGAGGGGAAGAGCTTCCTGACGATCGGCTTCCCGGGGATGATGGGGGCGGTGAGCGGGATGAACGACCGCGGGCTGTCGATCGCGGTGATGAACGTCTTCAGCCCCGACATGACGCCGGACGGGATGCCGTACCTGCTCATGTTCCGCAGCGTCCTGGAGACGTGCGCGACGGTCGACGAGGCGGCGGAGGTGATCAAGAAAACGCCGCGGACCACGCCGAACAACCTGATGGCGTGCGACGCCGAGGGCGCCGCGGTGATCGAGTTCTCGCCGAAGGCCGTCGAGGTCCGCCGCCCGACCGAGGGGCGCGTGTGGTCGACGAACCACTTCGAGAGCGAGGCCCTCTCGAACAAGACGGACCCGAACGAGATGACGACGTGCCGCCGCTACGGCTTCCTGGCCGAGGAGCTGCCGAAGGGGAAGGTCGACTCCGAGGTGGCGAAGAAGCTCCTGGCGGGGGTCGCGGACGAGGAGATGACGATCCAGAGCATGATCTTCCGCCCCGCGACGCTCGAGCTGTGGCTCGCCTGCGGCAAGGTCCCCTCGACGAGCGGCGAGTTCAAGCGCCTCGACGCCCGCGCCCTCTTCGGCGCCGGCGCGAATTAGAGCCTCCGGAAGGCGTACTCGCTGCAGCCGTTGCCCGAGGCGGGCTTGACGACGAGCTGATCGAAGCCGCGCGCGGAGAGGAATGTCGTGACCTCGTCCGCGCTTGCGTACTCGTAGGGATAGCCCCCGAGCCAGTCGATCGCGTCGTGCCAGGTCGACATCCCGCGGCGGTCGCGGAAGGGGTGCCTCAGGCGGACGGCCCGGATGCACGCGCGCGGGAGCCAGAGGAGCGTCGCGCAGAGGGCGAGCACGGGCCACGGCAGCCTGGCGCAGAAGCGCTTCACGACGCGCCAGATCGGGGCGCTCCACGTCCGCTTGTAGATCGCCGCGCAGAAGACGCCGCCCGGGCGGACGAGCGAGGCGATCCGCTCCGTCGAGCGCCACATCTCGCCCGTGAACGGGAGCACGCCCCAGCAGTAGACGACGTCGGCCTTCCCGAGCCCCTCCAGGAATGGGCCGTCGGTGAGGGACCCCTGCGTCACCGTCCAGGGGCCTCCCGCGGCCAGGCGCCCGAGGAGGACGCGGGTCGCCTCGACGCAGAGCGGGTCCGCGTCGAAGGCCGTGACGCGAGTAGCGCCAAGGCGCAGCGCGGCGAGCGACGACATCCCGCTGCCGCAGCCGGCGTCGAGGAACTCCTTGCCCGCGATCGTCCCCTGCCCCGCCAGGGCCTCCAGGTCGCGGCAGGCGGAGGCGACGTCGCCCTCCGCCACACCCTCCACGTAGGCCCGCCAGTTCCGCCCGAAGGTGAATGCCAAGCTACTTGTCGTCCCCCTGGTTCTTCCGCCAGCGCGGCGGCACGAGCTGCTCGTCCCAGGCCTCCCATGTCGAGAGCAGTTCCTCGGCCTTCTCCACCTGCTCGGCGGCGAGGTCGTGCTCCTCGGCGATGTCCTTGGAGAGGTCGTACAGCTCGACCCCGCCCGCTCGCGTCTTCAGCAGCTTCCAGTCCCCCTTTCGGATCGCCATCTGGTCGCCGTAGCGCCAGTAGAGCGCCTCGTGCGGCGCCCCGCCCTCCTCGCCCGCGAGAAAGGGAAGGAGGTCCACGCCGTCGAGCTTCTCCCCCGCAAGCACCGGCGCGCCGACCGCGGCCATGACCGTCGGGACGATGTCCAGGGAGATGACGGGGCGGTCGTACGTCTTCCCCTCAGGGACGTGTCCCTTCCAGGAGACGAAGTACGGCACGCGGATCCCGCCCTCGTACACGGTCGCCTTGGTCCCGCGGAGCGGGTCGTTCTTCGATGTCGTCGAGGGGGTCGGTCCGCCGTTGTCGGCGATGAAGATGACAAGCGTCTTCTCGTCGAGGCCCTTCGCGCGAAGGGTCTCGAGCACGCGGCCGACGCCCTGGTCGAGGGCCGTGAGCATCGCGGCGAACGTCTTGCGGTCGCCGCGCAGGCGCGGGAACTCGGCGAGGAGCTCCTCCTTCCCCTGGAGCGGCGAATGGACGGCGTTGAACGGCAGGTAGACGTAGAACGGCTCGTCCGCGTGCTTCTCGATGAACGAGGACGCCTCGCGCGCGAAGGCGTCGGTGAGGTACTCCTCCTCGTCGACCTCCTCGATCCCGCGCATGATGCCGCCCGCCTTGCGCCCCCCCGAGACATAGGAGTGGCCGCCCCCCAGGAATCCGAAGAACTCGTCGAATCCGCGCTCGGGCGGACGCTTCCCCTCGGCATACCCGAGGTGCCACTTCCCGAACATCCCGGTCGTGTAGCCCTGCTCCTTGAGGCGCTCGGCGAGCATCTTCTCCTCTCGCGGGAGGCCGTAGTCGCCGGCGGCCTTGCCGCCCGGACCGGGGTTGAGCTCCAGTCCGAAGCGCTGCTGGTACCGCCCCGTGTTCAGGCCCGCGCGGGTCGGGGCGCAGACAGGGCAGGTGACGTAGCCGTTGGTGAAGCGGACGCCGCTCGCGGCGATCGAGTCGATGTTCGGCGTGGGGATCTGCTTGTTCCCCTGCGCGCCGAGCTCGCCGTAGCCGAGGTCGTCGGCGACGATGACCAGGACGTTCGGCGGATCGTCGGCGAAGAGAGGAAGGACCGCGAGGATTGAGAGGAGTGACAGGCGATGGAGCATGGTTGCAGGCCCGAAGAGGGGACTGGGAGAGGGTCCATATCAGATATCTCATAGCAGATATCACATATCAAATATCACCCGGAGACGAGGCCTGCCCCCGGGTCCCAGGTGATATGTGATATGTGATATCTGCTATGAGATATCTGATATGGACGTACCAACCCTGGATCCCCTGCCGGAGTAGCGCATCACTTTGGTTCATCCACCCGAGACGGCAGGCTCGGGTCCAGCCGCACCGCCTCCTTCCAAAGCACCTCTGCCTCGTCTTTCCTCCCGAGACGGTGAAGAACCATCGCCCGGTTGAACAGCGCCGGCACCATCTCCGGATCGACACGCAGCGCATCCGCGTACGCCGCCTCCGCCTTCCCAGGCTCTCCTCTATCCTCCCAGAACACCCCCAGGTTGAACTGCACGTCCGCGTTGTCCGCGCTCGCCTCCGCCTGCCGCGCGAACTCCTCCTGCGCCGCCGCCCACCCGTCGAATCGGGCCGGATTCGCCGCGCGAAGCGCCCAGGCCGCGCGCACGCGCACGAGGCGGACGGGGTCCCGGAGGAGCGGCGACGCCGCTTCGATCAGCGCCTCGGGCGGCGGACTGGGCAGCCGCGCCAGCGCCCCCGCCCGAACCAGCGGGTCCGCGTCGCGGAGCGCGCCAATCAGCGCCTCCGCGATCCCGGCCTCTCCCGCTCGCGGCCCCAGCAGCTCCGCGAGCGCCGCACGGGCCACGGGAGGCTCGTCCTGGGCCGAGAGCAACGCCTGCGCGTCGGCGGGCGACGGCGCATCTCCCTTGCGAATCGCGGCGAAGGCGGCCGCGCGCCTCTCCCGCGAGGGCTCGCGGCGGCCGTACCAGCGCTCGACGTGGCCCGCGGCCCAATCCGCGGTCTTGTCCGCGTGGCAGCGGTTGCACGCGTTCGGGACGCCATAGGCGACCGTGGTCTCCGTCGACGGGACCGAGAACGAGTGGTCTCTCCTCGGGTCGCGCTGCATGTAGGTCGTCTCGGGCATGTGGCACCCGACGCACGCGGCCCCCGCACTCCCCGCCGCGTGAAAGTGGTGCGACGGCGCGTCCAGCTCGGGTTTGTGGCACTTCATGCAAAGACGGTTCCCTTGCTCCCGCACGGCCCCCGAGTGCGGCTCGTGGCAGTCGGAGCACCGCACGCCCTTCGCGTACATCCGGCTCTGGAGGAAGCTCCCGTACTCGTACGTCTCCCCGCGGATCTGCCCGTCGGGGTGGTACGCCTCCTCGGAGGCGAGCAGCTCGGGGGCGTAGAAGTCGGCGAGGCGGTCTCCCGGGCGGAACCCGTCCGCGATGGCGTAGCGCCGTGTGTGGCACGTCGCGCAGAGGTCGAGCGCGCGGTCGGGCGCGAGCCGCTTCGGCGCGACGATGAGCGCCTCTCCTTCACCTCCCCTCTTCGCCCAGTCGACGTGGCGCGCGCCGGGGCCGTGGCACGCCTCGCAGCCGACCCCCTCTTCCTTCCAGGTCGTCTGGTAGCGCCCCGTCGCGCGGTCGTACCCCTTCCGGTAGTCCGTCACGTGGCACTCGAGGCACATCAGGTTCGCGTTGAGCGCGGGGCTCTCCCAGCCGGGCCGCTCGGCTTCCGGCAGGTCGGCGAAGACGTGAAACCACTCCGCCTTGGCGGGGTCCCACGCGATGGGAGAGGCCTGGAGGCGCCCGTCCTTCCCCGCGACGAGGACCTGCTGGAGAGGCCTCCAGCCCATCGCGTAGACGGGCTCGACGCCCGCGGCCTCCCCATCGAGGCGCGGCCTGAGCGGGTTGTCCGCCGCCTTGTGGAGGGCGTGGCGGTGGTCGGAGGAGAGCCACAGCTCGTGCTCTCTCGAGTGGCACCCCTTGCAGGACTCCGATCCGACGTAGTCCTCCGCCGCGGGGGGCGCCTGGCCGAGCATTCGGGCGGCGAGGAAGCCGAGGGCCGCGAGGGGACCCAGGACGACGAGGGCTCCGAGGATGACCTCAGTCTTGCGGCGTGCGCTCACTCCGAGCCTCCGGGATGCGCGGCATTCTATCACGCGGAGGCCGGCTTGACGCGGTCCGCCATCCGGGCTACGCTCGTTGGAGATGGATCGCCTCACCCTCCTCGAGGGGGACCGCCTCCTCGCGCAACTCGCGCTCGAACGACGGCTCGTCCGGTCGGACGACCTCGCGCGCGCCCTCTCCGCCAGCGCCCAGCCGGGCGACCTCGGCCCGCTCCTCGTCGGGCGCAGCATGCTCGGCACGAGCGAACTGGCGGCACTCCTCGCCGTCGTGGCCGAGCGGATCCCGGGCTACGCGCCCGCCGGCTTCGAGGAGCAGCCTCGGGTCGTCGCCCCGGTCTTCGCCCGCCCTTCGCACGACGCCACCATCGCGATGGACGCGACGATCGCGCAGGACGCCACCATCGCCACCGAGCACCCCGCGACGCGCATGGGGCTCCCCGCGATCGCTCGCGTCGGCTCGCCTTCCCGCGGGACCCACCCCACGCCGCTCCCGGAACCAGCTCGCCCCGAGCGAGCGAAGCGAGTCGAGGGGCCCCTCCCGGGCACGATCGCCGCCGACGCGACCCTTCCCGGAGAGGTCCCCTCGGAGCAGACGATCGTCGTCGGCGGCCCGCCGCGCGCGTCCACGCCCGCGCGCCTGAACTCCCCCGCCACCCTCGCCGGGAACTTCGGCAAGTTCGAGATCCAGGGGGAGCTGGGCCGCGGGGCGATGGGGACCGTCTACCGCGCCCTCGAGCCCGTCCTCCACCGCGTCGTCGCGCTCAAGGTCCTCCACGGGTCGCACGCGGCCTCCTCCGCCGCCGTCCAGCGCTTCCAGAAGGAGGCGATGACCGCGGCGAAGCTCAACCACCCCGGCATCGTCCGGATCCACGACGTCGGCGTCGTCGGCAACAACCACTACATGAGCATGGACCTCGTCGAGGGGAAGTCGCTCTCGCAGCTCATCGGCGAGAAGGCCCTGCCGCTCGACGGCTACCTGCGCCTCCTCAAGCGCGTCGCGGAGGCGGTCGACTACGCCCATCGCCGCGGCGTGATCCACCGCGACCTCAAGCCATCGAACGTCCTCGTCGACGCCCAGGGGAACCCGTACGTGTCCGACTTCGGCCTCGCGCGCGAGGTCGCCTCCAGCACGCGGCTGACCCTCTCGGGCACGACGCTCGGGACGCCTCCGTACATGCCTCCCGAGCAGGCCCTTGGCGAGACGAACCGCGTCGACCAGCGGAGCGACGTCTACTCCCTCGGGGCGGTGCTCTACGAGATCCTGACGGGCAGCCCCCCGTTCACGGGCGGCACGCCGTTCGACATCATCGTGAGGGTGATCTCGGAGGCCCCGGAGCCGCCTCGGAAGAGGTTCCCGGAGATCCCGAAGCCCGTCGAGACGATCTGCCTCAAGGCGATCGAGAAGGACCCCGCGCACCGCTACCAGACCGCGGCGGCGCTCGCCCTGGACGTCGAGCGCGTCCTGCGCGGCGAGGCGATCCAGGCGAAGCCGGTCTCGATCCTGACGCGCAGCGCCCGGGCCGTGATGAGGAATCGCCTCGTCTCGGTCGTCTCCGCGGTCGGCGTCGTCGCGCTGCTCGCCGTGGGGGCCTGGGCCATCCACAAGCGCGCGGAGATCGCGAGGGAGGGCGAGGTCGTCGAGAAGGAGCGCCGTCAGCGCGAAGATGAGGCCGAACGCGTCCGCGCGGAGCAGCAGCGGCGCAAGGCGGCGCGGAAGAAGGCGGACCAGCTCCTCGCCCAGGCCGCGGCGATGCGCGGCGAGACGGCCCTGGAGATCGCCACGAAGGCCGTGGAGGCCGACCCGGGCTACACGGAGGCCTACCTCGCCCGGGCGCGCATCCTCGAGACCCTCTCCAGGTTCGATCTGCTGATCGCGGACCTGTCGAAGGCGATCGAGCTGAACCCGATCTGTGTGCCGGCCTACCTGAGACGCGCGTGGGCGTACGACGACTACCTCTACGACAAGGAGAAGGCGGCGGCGGACTACTTCAAGGTCGTCGAGCTCTGTCCGGACAACGACATCGGGTACCTCGCGAGGGCGAAGTTCAACATCGTCGGGAAGAACTACGGCGAGGCGGAGGTCGACTGCAACAAGGCGATCCAGCTCAACCCGAACAACGCGATGGCGTACGCGACGAGGGCGTTCTCGAGGTGGCTCTCGGACCAGCCGAAGAAGGCGCTCGACGACTACAAGACGGCGCTCAAGATGGACCCGGAGGCCGTCCGCGCCTACCTCACGCAGACGCTCCTGTCGCTCTCGGGGAGGAAGCCGTCGACGGCGCTCCTCGAGATGACGAGGGGGATCCAGGCCGACCCCGAGAGCCACATGGCGAAGATCGTGAACCAGGCGTTCGTCTCGGCGCTGGAGGAGCAGTGGCTGGTGACGCTCAAGTGCATCAACCAGGTCGTCGCGGAAAACCCCGAGGCGTACTGGGGGCACCTGGCGCGCGGCGCGGCCTACATGAACGCGCGGATGTACCCGATGGCGCTCGTGGACTTCAACTGGTGCATCCAGAAGGACCCGACGCTCGGGGAGGGGTGGAACCTGCGCGCGTACGTCTGGTACCAGCAGGGGAAGTACGCGCAGGCGATCCCGGACTACGAGAAGGCGATCGCGTGCGAGCCGACGGACGAGACGAGCCACAACATGCGCGGGTGGTGCCTCACGCGGCTGGGGAGGAAGGACGAGGCGAGGAAGGAGTTCGACACGAGCCTCGCGATCGCGCCGCGGAGCCCGAGGGTGCGGATCGAGCGCGGGGAGTTCTTCGAGCAGACGGGGGACCCGCAGCGGGCGCTGGAGGAGTTCGGGAAGGCGACGGAGCTCTCGCCGGCCGACCCGCGCGGGTACATCAAGCGGGCGGGGGTGTTCCTCGGGCTCAAGCGGTTTCCCGAGGCGGAGGCGGAGTTCGAGAAGGCGCTGGCGCTCGACCCGGAAGACCCGAGGACGTGGGAGGGGCGCGCAAGGGCGTACTACGACCACGGGAAGCACAAGGAGGCGATCGATGACTTCACGAGCTGCCTGAAGCTCGCGCCGAACGACGTGGACGTCTGGAACTGGCGCGGATGCTCGCACTTCGCCGTCGGGAAGTACGAGGAGTCGTTCGAGGACTTCAGCGAGGCGTGGCGGAGGGCTCCGAAGGTCGGGCTCTACGCCTCGAACGCGGCCTCGGCGCTCGCGCTCGGCGGGAAGCACGCCCGCGCGATCGAGATGTTCGACGAGGCGTTCCGGTTGAACGTCAACGACGCGAACGGCTACAACTGGAGGGCGATCCTCTGGGTGCGGGAGGGGAAGTACGCGAACGCCGCGAGGGACGCGCTCCGCATGGCGGAGCTGAACCGCGACCCGGAGCGGCGCCGCGAAGCGGAGTCGCTCATGCGCCGGTCGGAGGCGTTCGAGAAGACGGGCAAGCTGCCTCAGGTGCCGCGTGTCGAGTGACCGCCTCTCCCCGCGGGCCGCGGCCGCGCTCTACGCCCTTTCGGGCGCGCTCGTGTCGCTCTCCTTCCCGCCGTACGGCCACGCCTGGATCGCCTGGGTCGGCCTGACGCCGGCGTTCTACGCCCTCGCGCGCGGCTCGCACGGCGCGGCGCTGCTCGGGGGACTCCTGTTCGCGGCGGTCGAGGAGGCGTTCCTGCTCCGCTGGTTCTTCTCGGTCTTCGCGGAGTTCGCGTTCGTGCCGCTCGCGGTCTACGCGGCGTGGTACGTCGTGCTGTTCGGACTCGCGAGCCGCGTGCTGAAGCAGCTCGGGCCGAGCGCGCTGTTGTGGACGACGCCGGTGATGTGGGTGGCGGTGGAGTTCGTCCGGTCGGAGCTGTTCGTGCTCAAGTTCGCGTGGTTCGGGCTGGGGTACTCGCAGTCGGCGAACCTGCCGGTGCTGCAGGCGGCCTCGGTGGTGGGCGTGTACGGCCTTTCGTTCGGGATCGCCTTCGCGAACGCGGCGATTGCGTGGGTGGCGGATAGGTTCACGGCGACGAGGTTCGTGACGGGGCTTGCGGTGGCCTCGGCGGTCTCGCTGGCCCACGTCGCGGGGTCCTCGGTGCCGCAGGCCGTGCCGGGGGACTTCCAGGTGGTGGGGATCCAGGGAGAGGGGCTCCCGATGGACAAGTTCCTGGAGTCGAGCGTGGAGGGGTTGCGGCAAGTCTCGCAGGCGAGGCTGGTGGTATGGCCGGAGTACTCCCTGTCGCGGAAGATCGACCTGACGAGTCCCGAGGTGGAGCGGGTGAGGGCGTTCGCGGCGGAGTGGCAGGTCCCGGTGCTCTTCGGCGCGCCGTGTGCGACGAACCCTCCGAGGCGGCTGGAGTTCGAGAACACGGTGCTCCTGGTGGGGCCGGAGGGGGTCCGTGGGACCCAGGTGAAGTCGGAGCCGATCCCGTTCATGGCGGACGGTCGGCGGGCGGAGGACCGCATGCCGTTGAGCGTGGGCGGCGCGCGGGTGGGCGCGGCGATCTGCTACGACATGGACTTCCCGTACGTGACGCGGGAGCTGGTCGTGGAGGGCGCGCAGCTCCTGGTCTACCCGACGATGGACGCGGAGCCGTGGGGGGAAACGGAGCACGTCCAGCACGCGGCGATGACGCCCTTGCGCGCGGTGGAGCATCGCCGCTGGGTTGTGCGCGTGGCGAGCAGCGGCATCTCGCAGGTGGTGGACCCGTACGGGCGGGTGCGTCAGACCACGCCGATCGGCAAGCCGGCGATCCTCCCGGCGGAGGTGGCCCTCCTCGGCGGTCTCACGCCCTACGCCCGCTTCGGCTGGCTCCTGCCCCACGTCTGCCTCGGCGTCGCGGTGCTTCTCCTGATCCTGGCGGCGCGGCGTGAGCGGGCGGCCCGGCGGCGATGACCGATTCGCGGGCGGGATGCACGCTTCCATTTTCACCGCCAAGGTCGCCAAGATGCGCCAAGAGGAGGCGTATGTGACGCGCGCGCCAAGTGAGCAGAACGACGTAGGGACGAGATGAACCTCGACCGCAGACGGGCATGGGTCGTAGAGCTGTTGGGTCGCGCTCGCGGGCTGCTCATACGGGGCGATGGCTGCCAACTTCCACTGATCGCCTGCACCGAGACCCGCGATTGGATCGACACGCTCGCGCTCACGCCGCCGTGGCTGCTCGACTACGCGTGGCGCGACCACTCCCGATGGGTGGTGATCTCCGTGTACACGGCCATGCTTCACGGGGGGACCGCACGAATCGTCCGCGGCCTGGGTACTGTGCCACCGGACAGTCGACGGACCGGCCCGCTAGAGCGAGCCCTGCTCGCCAGTGCAGGAGGGCGCCTCGATGAGACGCGCGCCGTCTCCGAGGCGGCCGGGAGGCACCATCGCTTCCTGGAGGCGAGCTTGATTGCTCATGAGTGCCTGAACGACCGGTCTACGGCGCTCGGCTTTCTCCAGGAGGCCAGCAACCGCGAACCGTTCAGCATCCGTGTGGCCGAGGCCCTCGTCACCCTGGAGACGGACTCTGCCGCCGCGCGCGGCGCAGTCGCGATGGCCAGGCCTGGCTGGCTTTCACCCTCGGTAGGCTGGACCGAGATCGCGTCTCTATGGGAGCACCCGGTGGGCGACAGCTCCGCGGCCGGTCGCTGTCGCGATCAAGCGCTTCGCACCACGAAGACAGGATGGGACTGGACTTCCCTGGCGGAGCACTTCCTTCTCTACCTGGACGACCCCGAGGAGGCACGCCGCTGCGTCTCCAAGGCGAAGAGCGTCGCGGGGTCGAAGCTGGACTGGTCGTCCATCGCCGATGCGGAGTGGACGCTCTTCCACAACGAGGAAGAGACGCGCCGGGCCCTGGACCAGGCGGAGTCCATGTCGGCCGACACGCGCGATTGGGCACGGCTCGCGAGCCAGACTTGTGCGCTTCTTGGAGAGGTCGAACGGGCGAGCACGTTAATCCGGCGCGAAGCGGGACGAGGCTGCTCTGCGTCGGATGCCGGCGAGCTGTCTCAGGCGCTGGTCAACATCTGTGGGGACACGAGCGAGGCGCGGGACGTGCTGCTCCGCGCAGAGGGCGCCGCGAGACATCGATCCGAGTGGCAGCACCTCGCCGACTCCTGGTTTCGAATCTTCGGCGATATGGATGGCGTCCGCCGATGCCTCAGCAGTTCCATCGATGCAGCCAAGGATGCCACGGATCTTTGCGACGTCGCCGCCCATGTCCACGCGCTCACGCGAGACTCCACGCGGATCGACGAACTCCTCGCCGGGGCGATCGAGCGAGCCGAGTCAGCGCACGATTGGACCTTCATCGCGGATGCCCAGGCGCGCCTGCAGGGGGACACGGAACGCGCACGCGCGTCGATTGCACGCGCCGAGACCCTCGTGAAGGACTCGGCCGATTGGTGTTCGATCGCGGACAGCCAGCGGAAGCTGCTGGGGGATGGTCCAGCCGCCGACTGCGCGTTCCAAGAGGCGACGAACTCGGCCTCATCCTCCTACGATTGGTTTTCCATAGCCCATGCGTGCCTTTGGGACAGGTGCGACCCCGTGGGCGCCGAGGAGGCCATGTCGCGAGCAGCGACCTCTGCTCGGTGCGCTGAGGATTGGTGTTGGATCGCCACGGCACGTGCCCAGATCTTCTGTGATTGCGCCAAAGCCCGCGAAGCCCTGGACCTGGCAAGGAGCGCCGCGGGCAAGGCGGACGAAATGGCGCAGGTAGCCAACGAGTATGCCAGTCTACTCAAGGACATGGTCGTGGCGCGGACCCTGCTCGAGCGGGCAGAGGCGATCGCAAGGACCTTTCCAGACTGGATCCTGCTCCGATTCGGCTGGGAACAAGTCGGCGAAGCTGCCCGCGCTACCGAGTGCGCGCGCCGCGCCGAGCAGCTTCGGCCCCGCGGAAACAAGTAGAAGACTCACGAGATTCGCTGGCGACCACATCTCCGTCCTGCAGCTTCAGAACCGGCCCCTTGGCGCCTCTTGGCGGCCTTGGCGGTGAAGAAAGGGACTGACGGGACGCGCCGAGGCTCTGCGCCCCCATCGGAACAAGTGACCCGAGTTGGAAGACGGACCTTTGCTACCCTTGACGACCTGGGCCTCGCGGTCCCGCCCTTCATCGTCGTTACACTCCGCGAGAAGGCCGTTTCAGCCCGAGTGTCGCGGTGGTAGAGTGCCTCTAGAGCCCCCGCAGAGGGAGGTACGGTCATGTCCACGAATCTCGGGAGCAAGGACCTGACGGGAGCAGTCAAGGTCACGCTGACGCTCTCCAACTTCTACGATGAAGAGGGGGCCAGACACGGCCTCCTGCGGCCAGACCAAATCCGTCGTGCCAGTGTCGAGGCCCTGGTCGACACCGGTGCTACGCGGTTGGTCCTGCCGAAGGCGACCGCCGATGCCCTTGGACTCACGATCCTGGGTCAGGTCGGGGTTCGCTTCGCGGACGAACGCACAGAGACGCGGGACCGGGTGGGCATCGTCGTCGTCGAGCTCATGGGCCGTCGCACCGAGGTCGACGCGATCGTTGAGCCCAGCCGCTCGGTCGCGCTGCTCGGGCAGATCCCGCTCGAGTCTCTCGACTTCTGGGTCGATCCGAGCGGCCAGCGCCTCGTCCCCAACCCCGAGTCCCCCGACGTGCAGCTCTCTAAGATGCAGTAGCGCGGGGGGCGTTGACACGTCGGACGCGTCCGGGCTCGACTCACGCCAGAGCTTCAGGGAGTACAGGTCCTCCGCCGAGATTCGCCGCTGGCGCACCCGTTCGAACAGGTGACCGCGCAGGGCCGGCGGCAGGTCCGTCCACTGGATCCTCGGCATCACTCACCGAAGGTCAGGCGGGCCAGTTCCTCTTTGAGCCGTGCCTGCTCGGCGGGGTCCTTCGATTGGGCCAGCCTCTCGACGAGGAGGAGAAAACGCTGTTTCTCCTTGTCCTTCGTCTCCAGGCCGGACTCGATCAAGTCAACCAGGACACGGCTGGCGCTTGTCCGTCGCACCCGCGCGAGGGACCGTACGCGACGCGCCACACGCGCCGGGAGGCTCACGCTCTGCCGAAACGGTTTCTCAGTCCTAGCCATGACTGCATCTCGCATCACAACGCACCACATCGCAACGGCCAGGGGGGGCCTCCCTCTCGTCGATGGCGACCTCGGTGGGAAGACCGTGCGGGGCCAGCGAGTCACTTCTGCGGGTGGGCCTCACGCCGCCGCCGATACTCGTCGCTGCGCAGGTATTCCTTCAGATCCGGCAGGGATTCCAGCGCCTCCAGCGCGCCGCCGAGGTCACCCTCGGCCCTGTCCTGGACTGCGACCGTTTCCGCGAAGTCGCCCCCTCGCGCCGTGGCCAGCAGGAGCGTCAGCCACGCAAGCTCGTTCGACGAGTCCGCGTCGATGACTTCGCGCGCCCGGCGTTCCGCCTCGTCCACCCTTCCCAGCCCTAGCAGCGCGATCGCGCGGGCACCATCGAGGTAGGAGTCTCCACCCACGAACTTGTCGACCTCGTTGATCGCTTGAAAGGTCTCATCTCCCTGGAGCAGCCTCAGGTAACCCGCCAGCGCAACGACCTCGATGGCCGGCTCGTCCGGGTACGCCATGCGCGCGTCGTGGATGGCCTCCGCATGTGCCTCGGCGCCCACTTGGCCGGCCGCGAGGATGCGGAACAGATGCGCCCTCTTCCTCGGGAGAAGCGCCTCACGGCGCCCGTCGAAGACATCGAGGGCCCCCTGGAAATCCCGTGCCTGGCACCTCAGGGCCATGGCCGTGACAGGGTCCTCGTACGCGACAACGGCCAAGTCCCCCGGGGTGGGCGCGCGTAGAGAGTTGATGGCGGCGAGGGCGTTGGCCGACGCCACGAGCGGCTCGCCGAACCCCTCGGTGAGGAGAGTGCCGGCGGACATCAGGTGGACATCGACGATGCGCGTCTTTCCCTCGGCGGTGACGGAGAGGACAAACTCGTGGTAGTCCAGGAACAGCCCTCGGGTGAGGCGGAAAACCAACCTCGGACCCTCCGGCGTGCCGCGGACACGCAGGTACCTCAGCCCCGACCCGGACCTCGCGTGCGACGCGAGGATGTCTCGGTAGGCGGACGCCACAGGGAGCCAGTCGCGCCCGGGTTGGCCGGGCGCCAACTCGGCGAACGGCCCCGACACCAGCATCTGGCGCAGCGGGGCCGACAGCTCGAGCCCGGCGAATGCACGGAGAACAAGCGCCTCGTGGTCGAACGCCTCCTCGAGCGGGCCAAGGTCGCCCTGGGCGTAGCCGGCTTCGATCGCGCGCGCGAGGCACTCGGCCTGTTCCGTTGAGGGAGGTTTGAGGACAAACGGGGGCAACTCGCGCAGCTCCGGCTCCTTGGGTGGCGGCACGCTCGGGTCTTCCATCGGCTCCCCGGGCGGAGCCTCCTTCGGAGGAGCCTCGACGGGCGGGTTCGCGCCGGGCGGTGACGCGCAGCCGCATTCGACCCGGTAGATCCCGGCGCGCGTGCAGCAGCTCATGACCACACACGCGAAACCGTACGCGCCCTTCGCGTCCTCCCGGATAAACACCTGCCGTTCCGAGATCCGCGGGGAATCCGGGTCTGTCCGGCCCGTCTGCGCATCCTCCTCGAGGAATGCCTCGAAGGACGCCGCATCCGGGAAGTTCCGCTTCATGGCGTTCACCCGCCAGTGGGAGGACTCCTTGCAGACTCTTCCGATCTCGAGCGCGGGGCACTGGAGCTTGTCTCCGGGCAGGTGGTAGACATTCACGACCAGCCGCTTCCCGGAGCCGGGGGCCGGTGCGTCGTCGCCCGCGCCCATGGCCTCCTTCTCGCCCGCGCCGGGCCAGGCCAACCGGGGGTCGTCGATCGCTACAAACTCCAGGCGCTGGACACCCGCCGACTTGGACAGGTCCATCACGTGGACGATGTCGCCCCACAACACGTCCGCGCTGCCATCGAGAAGGAGCGGCGCATCGGTCTTCCCCGCGGCCGCCAGGGCCTCCATGCCACCCTTGATGGACGCTACGAGCTGCTCGTCGGCGTCCACAGACTTGCCCGCTACCGACCGGGTCGTCGTTCCGCTGGCCGCGTCCCACCGCAGCACGACACGCACCTCGGGCGGCGGGGCATCTCCGTCCACGCGGAGCCTCGTGCACGCAGCCAGGCAGACGCCTGCTACCGCGAGGAACAGGCCTCTTCGAGTTGGCAATACGGGCGCGTGACCCATGCCACAGTGTGGACCGTGCCTGCGGACTACGTCAAGGAGCGAACGGCGAGCGTGACTCTCCTACAGGGTGGGCTGGGCGCAGGTCTGCCGATCCCCTTCCGCGCCTCTTAGATCGCCATATGGAGAGTCTCGCCGATCGCCTTCCAGGCGAACCAGTCGATGATCCCCGCGAGGATCGAGATGCCGATCGCGACGACGGTGCCGCAGGCGAACACGCCGCGGATCGCGACCACGTGCATGAAGAGCGCCCAGACGAGGAAGGCGAGCATCCCGAGGATCAGCGCGAACGGATGCTGCGCCCACGCCGCCGCGGAGACGTAGATACCGAAGAGCAGGCTCGCCGCCGTGATCTGCACGATCGCGCTCACGAAGCCGATCCCCACGGCCGCGCCGAGAAAGTTCGAGCGCTCGCCAAGCACCATCCCCGCGAGCAGCAGGCACCCGACGAACACGACGAACTGCACCGCCTGGACCCCCAGCGCCGCCGGGAAGAGCCCCGGCTTGCCCAGCGTGTTCACGAATGCGCTCACCAGGATGCCGAAGACCGCGAAGAGGCCCACCTTCCACAGCAGGTCCGGACGCCCCGCGTGGAAGAGGAACGCATCCATCGTCTGGACCGGCTTCGTGATCATCCCCGCGCCGAGCTTCAGGAAGCCCACCCGCGTTTCGGGGGCGTCCTGCTCGAGCCGGCTGTGGATGGTCGAATTACGGAGAAACCTCCCCGTCGTCAGGCAGAAGCCGCACTCGACGCAGATCACGCTTCCGGCCGGCAGGAGCGCCTTGCACCCGGGGCACTCCGCGCGCGGCGTGCCCGTCCGCCTTCCGGGCGCGGGCGTCGGCGTCGGGGTGCGACGGGCCGCGGGGGCCGGCTTCGCCGCCGAGGGCGCCACGCGGCGCGTCGGGGCGTAGATCGAAGGTCCGACCTTTCGAGTCGGCGGCAGCGGTGCGCGGCTGGTCGTGCCTGTCTGCATGGTCGCCTCCTGTGCACTGAACGGGCACCAGGAGGCGCAACCACGCTGCCTTCCCACCGATTCCTATGCGCTACCGCAACCATAAGCCACTGCATGGGTACGGGCGCGGCCTATCCGGGACTCACCCGCGTGCGTGACCGGATGAACGGACCGTGGTGCAGATCCGCATCCCGACGGCGACAGTTCGAGGCGCCCGCGGACGCCATCGTCCACTCCAGGGCGCACGTCCGGCCTACGGCGCGAACTTCCCCTTCACCTTGCGCCACAGGAGCGTGAGCGCCGTCTCCGTCCCCGTCACCGAGGAGGCCTCGACCTCCATCCCGATCTGGATCGGCAGCTCCTCGCCGCCGTACTGGAACGCCGCCTTCTCGAGCGAGAGCTTCACCCTGTACACGGCCGGCCTCCCCCCGCCGGGGACCTCGATCTGCTCCGCGTCCGCCGCAATCGACTCCACCCGCCCCGAGAGCGCGCCGTACTTCTGGTACGGGAACGCCGGGAATCGGAACCTCGCCGTCTGCCCGAGCTTCATCTGCCCGATGTCCTGCTGCGCCACCACGGCCTCCACCACGAGCCGCGACCCTCGCGGGACGATCACCGCAAGCTGCGCCCCCGGCGTCACCACCTCCCCCGCCCTCCTCACCGCGAGTTGCTGCACCGTCCCCGCCACCGGCGCGACGATCTCCCCCTTCGCCAGCTCCTCGCGCGCGACCGAGAGGCGCTGCTTCACCTCCGCGATATCCCCCTCGAGCGCCGCGATGTCGCGGTCCTTGTCCTCCACCTGCCGCTTCCCCGTGCCGCGGATGACGTCCAACTCCCGCTTCGCCAGGTCGAGCCCCGTCCGGTCGATCTTCGCCTGCGCGTCCTTCGCCTTTCGCTCGTCCTCCGCGGCCAGCTCCCGCGCCTTGATCGCCTCCTTCCAGTCCTGCTCGGAGCCGATCTTCGCCACGAACATCTTCTTCTTCAGCTCCTCGTCGCTCCGTGCGTGGCGCAGCTTGAGCTCCGACAGGCGGACGTCGGCGGCGAGCCGCTCCTCCAGGATGCGGATCCGCTCCTCCTCCGCGGCGACCCTCCCCTCGCGAAGGCGCTCCTCCAGCGTCTGCTGCGCGAGGAGCGTCTCCCGCGAGGCGCGGAGCGAGGCGATCTGAGCGGTCCGGTTTCCGAGGGTCGTTTCGTTGCGCTCGGCGTCGGCGCGCTGGGAGGCGAGGTCGAGGCGTACGAGCGGCGCGCCCGCGGGGACCGTGTCGCCGTCCTGGACCAGGACCTCGCGCGTCACGCCCCCGAGCGCGGCCTGGACGCGCGCCACCTCGCCGGTCGGCCTGACCACGCCGGTCGCCTTCACGGTCAGGTCGAAACGGGCGAGGGCCGCCCAGACGAGCGCCACCGCGACGGCCAGGACGAGCGAGGTCGTCAGGAGGTGCGACCGGAGCCCCGGGCGCCCGAGGAGGACCTCGGCGACCTCGTCGAAGTCCTTGATCTCGACGTATTCGTCGGCCATCGGCGTTCCCCTACGAGGCCTGCATCTGGTTCGACCAGAGTCGGTTGTAGATCCCCTGCTTCGCGAGGAGCTCCTCGTGGTTCCCCTGCTCGGCGATCCTCCCCTCCTGGAACACGAGGATGAGGTCGGCGTTGCGGATCGTCGATAGGCGGTGCGCGACGATGACGCACGTGCGGTCCTTCAGGATGTCCCTGAGGGACCCCTGGATCAACCGCTCGCTCTCCGTGTCGAGGTGGCTGGTCGCCTCGTCGAAGATGAGGAGGTCGGGATCCTGGAGGAGCGCCCTGGCGATCGCGAGCCTCTGGCGCTGGCCGCCCGAGAGGTTTTGGCCGCGCTCGCCGACCTGCGTCTCGTACCGCGACGGCAGGCCCGCGACGAAGTCGTGGATCTGCGCCGCCTTCGCGACCTCCATCGTCCGCTCGAGCGTCGCGTGGGGTCTCCCGAGCGCGATGTTCTCGTGGACGCTGCCGAGGAAGAGGTGCGGGTCCTGCGGCACGATCCCGAGGTGCTCGCGGAGCGACCCGAGGCGGATGTCGCGCAGGTCGAAGCCGTCGACGGTGATCCTCCCCTCGCTCGGGTCGTGGTACCTGGCGAGGAGGCCGCAGAACGTGGTCTTGCCCGATCCGCTCTCCCCCACGAGCGCGACGGTCTTCCCCGCGGGGATCACGACGTCGATCCCGTTGAGGACCGTGCCGCGGCTCCCGTACGAGAACTTCACGCCCTTGAACTCGATCCCGTGCTTGATCCCCGGCCACTCGACCTTCGCCCCCAGGTCCCAGGCCCTCTCCGTCTCGAGGTCGAGGATGTCTCCGAGGCGGTCCATCGCGATGAGCGCGTCCTGGATCGTCGCGTAGAGCCCCGAGAGGCGCTCCACGGGCCCGACGAGGTACCCGAGGAGGGTGTAGAAGAAGAGGAGCTGCCCCGGCGTCAGGTTCCCCTCGATGACGAGGTGGGCCCCCCACCAGAGCACGGCGATCGACCCCGCGCCCGAGAAGAGGGCCGAGAGGTTCCCCGCGGAGAGGGCGAGCTTCCCGCTCGAGAAGACGGCGCGGATCAGGCGGACGAGGGCCGACTCGGTGAGGATCTGCCTCCGCCGCTCGGCGCCGAAGACCTTGAGCGTCGCCACGCCCTCGACGTCCTCGACGAGGAAGCTCTCGAGCTCGGCGGACTGCTCCATGATTCGCCTCTGGACGCGCCCGGTCGGCCCGTAGTGCGTCAGGAAGACGAGCCCGAAGAGGGGGATGAGGCACGTGGAGACGAGGGCGAGGTGCCACTCGTAGTAGTACATCACGACGAGCGCGACGGCGACCATGATGACGTCGACCACCGCGGACAGGGAGACTCCGCTGACGGCCTGGCGGATCTTCACGGCGTCGTTGACGCGGGAGAGGATCTCGCCGGTCTTCCTGGTGTCGAAGAACCGCATCGGGAGGGTGAGGATGTGGCGGTAGTAGGCGGAGATGAGCGTCAGGTCGACGTTCTGGCCGACGTGCATCAGGAAGTACTGGCGGAGCGTGCCGAAGAGGGTGCGCAGCAGGATGAGGAGGATCATCCCGAGGGAGACGAGGTTGAGGACGCGGGTCTCGTGATGGACGAGGACCTCGTCGACGAGGAACTGGACGTAGAACGAGGAGCCGAGGCCGAGGACGGTGTAGAGGATGGTGCAGACGAAGGCCTCCATCGTGAGGCCCATCGTCGGGCGGAGGAGGGCGAAGAAGCGGCGGAAGGAGCCCTCCTTGCCCTTGACCTTTTGGAGCGCGGGCGTGGGGACGGCGATGAGGAGGCACTTCGTCCAGCGCTTGTCGAACTCCTCGAGGCTCTCCTCGAGGATCCCGTCTCCGGGGTCGGCGAGGAGGACCTTGCCGTTCTTCACGCGGTGGACGACGACGAAGTGGCCGAGGTCCTGTCCGGCGACCTTCTTGATGATGTGGGCGATGGCGGGGAGGGGGATCTTGGCGAGGGCGTCGATGGGCCCCTTGACGGCCTTGGCCTGGAGCCCGAGTCGCTCGGCGCCGTCGCGGAGGCCGAGGAGCGAGGTCCCGACGCGGTCGGTCCCGGCGATCTCGCGGACGCGTGCGATGCCGATGTCGAGGCCGTGCTGCTTGACGATGGTGGCGAGCGCGGCGGCGCCGCAATCGCGCTGGTCGTGCTGCTTGACGCAGGCCCATCGGGCCATGGCGGGTCCTCCCTCGCGGCGCGGATGATATCACACGGGGGCCTGCGTCGCGCAACCCTTGGCGCCCCTGGCGGCTTGGCGGATCCAAGAGGATGGCGTCCGCGGCTTGGGCGCCGGCCCCGGCTATTTCCCCGTGGGGACCACGAAGGGAGCGGAGACCGCGACGTGCTGCCACTCAAAGACCCGCGCCCACTGCCACTCCGAGCCGCCCATCCACTCCTTGAAGTCGGGCTCAGAGTAGCCGTAGCCGACCTGGACGATGAGCTGATCTGGAACTGTGGGCGGCCAGCGGATCTCCCTTCGCAGAGTCGTACCGGCGGGGATCTCCACGACGGCAGGAGGGCCGAACTCGGCAATTCGCCAGCGGCTGCCGTAGGCGCGAGCAACAGCAGCCGCTTGCTCATGCCGTTGCCCCTCCTGCAGTCCCAGCGCCGTACGGGCTGGCGCCCGGATCTCCTCGGCCGTGCGCAGCGCCGCCTCGGCCCTCTCAACCCACTCTCTGACGGCGGGCGTCATGAAGCAGCCGTCCCTGCTGCAGGACATCGTACGCCCGATCCAAGCCCCGTCAAGCTCCCTCCCGGCGCCCAGCCCCTTACATGCGCGCGCGGTCTGTGTTGAACTCTGACGCATGGTCCTCGACACGATCGACGACCCCGTCGTGAAGCTCGCCGTCGCCCGGGGCCTCGTCACGGAGACGGGGCTCGCCGAGGCCGTGCGCCTGCGCGCCACACAGGAGGCCCCCGCGCCCCTCGGCGCGCTCCTCGTGTCGCTCGGCCACATCGGAACCGCCGAGCTGGAGGCCCTCACCGCCGTCGTCGACGAGGCCCGCCGCGCGGGGAGGCCGTGGCTCACTGACTTCGGCCTCGCGAGGACCGTCGTCTCGAACGAGCGCATCACGCTGAGCGGGATGACGATCGGCACCCCTTCGTACATGTCGCCCGAACAGGCGCGAGGCGAGATCGAGAAGCTCGACGCGCGGAGCGACGTGTACGCCCTCGGGACGCTCCTCTACCACGGCCTGACGCGCCGCGCCCCGTTCAGCGGCGCGAGCGAGGTGGAGACGATGTTCAAGGTCGTCAATGCCGACCCCGAGCCCCCGAGGCACATCGACGGCCGCGTGCCGATCGACGTGAAGACGATCTGCCTCAAGGCGATGGCGAAGGAGCCCGAGCGCCGCTACCAGAGCGCTCGGGACTTCGCGCAGGACCTCGAGCGGTTCCTCAAGGGAGAGCTGGCGTCGCGAAGAACCTGGCGGCCTTGCCGTCTACATCGTCCTCGTCCAGGTCGAGGAGCGGTTCCGGGAGCCCGCCTACCATCGATGCCGCGCCGGCCTGAACCACCTCGCGTTCCACGGCGGCTCCCGCGAGGAGGTGGACGAGCTCACGGCGGAGCTCCGACGTCGGGGCGTCCAGGTCCACTATGAGGACCGGCATCCCCACGCTGGGGGCGCGAAGAGATACGCCGTCTTCTTCGAGGACCCGGACCGGATCAAGGTTGAGGTCACGGCGGGAACGGCGCTCGGTGTTGCCCGAGGCGTACCGCGGACCGGCTTGGTTGCCGATATACCGAGTGATATACTCGATTCAGGTGACCCCCGGCGCGGAGGTTGTCCCCGGTGAGGGTGAAGACGTGGTACCGGATCCTCCGGAGGACCCTGATGGACGACACGCCGCGGCGAAAGCGCCGCGACGTGCTCCACAGCACAGCCGGCAGGTTCCACGAGGATCCCGACCGCGAACCGACCTCCTACGCCGCGGACTCGCTCTTCACCGCGTGGCGAGAAGTGACCGCGAGATTTGGCCGTGCCCGGGTGAACCCCGCCGTGTTCCGGGCCTGGCGCCTCCGCGTGAAGGGGGGGCGGATTTCGGACCTACGGAAGGCCGCGGAACGCAAGCGGCTGGGGATCGCCGAGGAGGAACTCATCCGCGACCCCTGGCGGCCGGAGTGCAGGGACGTGGCACGGAGGCTTCGAGCCAAGGGGTATTCGGGCCTCCTGTACAAGTCGGTTCGGAATCGACCGAAGGGGGTCTGCATCGCGCTCTTCCTCGAGCATGCCGACAAGCGGATCGGTGTTCAGGCCATCGACGAGAAGGCCTGGCAGAGGTTCCTCGTGGGATTCGCGAGGTCGAGTGGGAGGTGAGCCGTGAAAGTGAAGCAGCATCCGGTGCCAGGCGCGGCGAAGCAGGTCGTTGACCTCCGTCGTCGTCTCTCGCCGGATCCTTCGAAGCCGATCACGCAGGAGCGGTTCGCCCGCTTCCTCGGAGTGTCGTGGAGCACGGTGGCTCGCTGGGAGACGGGCGGGGGCCATCCCGATCCGCACTTGGCGGAGAAGCTCGTCCGTCTGGTACAGGTTCTCGACGTCCTCGGCGACATGGTCGTGCGGGAGGACCGGCTCCTGTTCTTCGAGCAGGAGCATCCGCTCCTCCTCGGCCTGCGTCCGATCGACCTCCTCGACAACGAGCGGGGAGCGCGGAAGGTCGTCGAGCTCCTCGAGGGAGCATCCTCGGGGGCATTTGCGTAGCCCGTTCACGGCGGACTGTCGGGGGGCATGGGAGATGGACCTCGTACCGTCAAGATACTCGTCCGCCGCCGCCGCCATCGGAAACTGCTGGCGGACCGTAGGTTCGGCGAGACACGATACGGCAGAAGCGGCGGTGACCAGCGTCGATTCCAGCAGCGCTCGCGCGTAGCAGGCCCAGCAGAAGGCCGATCCGTTGGAGCTCGCTCCCCTCAGCAAAGAGCTCTCGGCGGCATCGCCTGCCGGGAGCGACTGGGCGGGCTGCTCAAGTTCTACCACCGGAATGCGTCATAGCCGGGGCATCCCGCATGGTGCCCGAGCGCGCGCAATGGAAGTAGCGAGCATCACGAAGGGAAACTCCTGGCTCGAAATCGCGCCGTGACTTGCACTTGCCATCGGACCCGAACTGTGGTGATCTCAGCGGAGTGGCACTCGAGACGATCAACTCCCCCGTCGTGCGGTTCGCCGTCGCGCGGGGACTCGGGAGTGTCTCGGCACGCGTTGACCACTCGTGCGTCGCGGGTCTACAATGCAAGGGTAGGGTGGATGGACGATGGAGCGGAGTCTTCACAAATCCGGTGGCCGTCTCAGGGACGACTGGAGCAGGCTCCGCCCCCGTGTCACGCGCCGCCTGCTGTCCGATATCAGCGACCGGATCGTACGGGCCTTCCATCCGCAGAAGGTCATCCTCTTCGGCTCCTACGCCTACGGCCGACCGCACGTCTACAGCGATGTCGATCTCTTCGTCGTCATGCCCTCGCGCGAGCGGATGGCGCAGCGCATCATCAGGGTCGATGAGGTCGCTCGCGTTCCCCATCTCCCGATGGATGTCCTCGTCTTCACCCCGGCGGAGGTCCGCGCGCGGCGAGCCATGGGCGATCCGTTCGTGGAGGAAGTCATGACCAGGGGGAAGGTGCTGTACGAGCGTAGCCGGCGTAGATGACTGGGTGGCCAAGGCTGAGGAAGATCTGCTGATCGCCTGCGCGTCGCTTGATCCCGCTCTCGCGGCCCTCGCGAGCGATGTCGGACCTGTCAACGCGTACGCCGTGACGTCCCGGTACCCCGGTGCCTCTTCCTCGGTTGCGGAGGCTCGCGACGCGGTCGCTCGGGCACGAAGGGTCCGCCGTACGGTCCGAAAGGCGCTCGGACTCTGATTTGAGCCCCTTGCGCACCGCCCTCCTCTTGTGTTGAACTCTGACGCATGGTCCTCGACACGATCGACGACCCCGTCGTGAAGCTCGCCGTCGCCCGGGGCCTCGTCACGGAGACGGGGCTCGCCGAGGCCGTGCGCCTGCGCGCCACACAGGAGGCCCCCGCGCCCCTCGGCGCGCTCCTCGTGTCGCTCGGCCACATCGGAACCGCCGAGCTGGAGGCCCTCACCGCCGTCGTCGACGAGGCGCGCCGCGCGGGGAGGGACCCGCTCGCCAGCGGCCGCAACACCCCCGCCCCGCGCCCCATGACGCCCCGACGCGCCACGCCGACGCCCGGCGGAGGCTCGGGCGGCCTCTCCCCTCCCCCCGGCAGGCCGTTCGGAAAGTACGTCCTCGTCAACGAGGTCGGCCGCGGAGGGATGGGCGTCGTCTACAAGGCGTACGACCTGGAGCTCCGCCGCATCGTCGCGCTCAAGGTCCTCGCGAGCGAGGCGACCACCGAGGAGAACCTCAAGCGCTTCTACAAGGAGGCGCAGATCGCCGCGAACCTCCGCCACCCCCGCCTCGCCCGCATCTATGAGGTCGGCCAGGAGGGGGAGAGCCACTACTTCACGATGGACTTCATCGACGGGCGCGGCTTCGACGACTGGCTCGTCGAGGAGGACCGCCCCGCGTCGGGCGTCGTGTCGCTCGTCGCCGAGGTCTCCGACGCCGTCCAGGCCGCCCACGACGCCGGCGTCATCCACCGCGACATCAAGCCCTCGAACGTCCTCGTCGACCGCGAGGGGAGGCCGTGGCTCACCGACTTCGGCCTCGCGAGGACCGTCGTCTCGAACGAGCGCATCACGCTGAGCGGGATGACGATCGGCACCCCTTCGTACATGTCGCCCGAACAGGCGCGAGGCGAGATCGAGAAGCTCGACGCGCGGAGCGACGTGTACGCCCTCGGGACGCTCCTCTACCACGGCCTGACGCGCCGCGCCCCGTTCAGCGGCGCGAGCGACGTGGAGACGATGTTCAAGGTCGTCAACGCCGACCCCGAGCCCCCGAGGCACATCGACGGCCGCGTGCCGATCGACGTGGAGACGATCTGCCTCAAGGCGATGGCGAAGGAGCCCGAGCGGCGCTACCAGAGCGCGAGGGACTTCGCGCAGGACCTGGAGCGGTTCCTCAAGGGAGAGCAGGTCGTCGCAAGGCCCTCCTCGATCCTCTACAAGGTCCAGCGTCGCATCCGCAGGCATCGCGGGGCCGCGCTGGCGGCCTGCGCGGTGGTCGTGGCGCTCCTCGTCGTGGGGGGCGTGTACGGGGTGGAGAAGCGCCGCCTGAAGGCACAGGCGGTCGAGGATGCGGCGGTCCAGACCCGGACGGAGGCGGAGCTGGCGCGGCTCAAGGAGGAGGCCGAACGGAAGGCCGATCGGCACAGAGAGGCCGTGACGGCCTTCGACAACGCCGCGTTCCACACGGGGAGGGTTCGCCTCGACGACTATACGAAGGCGATCGGCCTCGACCCGGAGTTCGCGGACGCCTGGTACGAGCGCGCGCGGGTCTGGAGGGAGCAGAAGGACGCAGAGAAGGCGAAGGCGGACCTGAACGAGGCGATCAAGCTGCGCCCCGGCTACATCGCGGCGCTCCGCGAGCGGGCGGACCTTCTGGAGGAGCTGGGCGACAAGCCCGCGGCGCGCTCGGACCGTCTGCGCGTCGCGAGGGTGGCCCAGGAGGACACGCTCAAGAGGCTGGAGGAGTCCTACGCGGCGTTCCTCGGGGACGACCACGCGGCGGCGCTGGCGATCCTGGACCCGCTGATCGAGGCGAACCCGCGCATGGACGAGACGCGCCTCCTGCGCGGACGGGTCCGGCTCGCCGCGGGCGACGTCCCCGGCGCGCGCGATGACCTCGAGATGGTCCTCAACCTCGCCACGCCGCTCGCCGAGAAGGCGCGCCGGCTCCTCAAGGACCTGCAGAAGTAGCCCTACCGACGGCCCTCCAGGCGACCCAGGGCCTCGCCCGCCAGGCGGCGCTCGCGCGCGCAGGCCCCTCCACGGGACACGCGTCGTAGTGCCGCGAGCGCCTCGGGCGTGCCGATGCGCTCGAGCAGGCGAATCGCGCGCACCCGGCCGAGCGCCTCTCCCGTCGGGAGCCCCGCCGCGGCCTCGCCGCGCACCAGGTCGCGCGGGGAGTCGGCCAGGAGCGCCACGGCGAGCGGGATGGCCGCCTCCGCGCGCCCCGCCAGCAGTTCCGTCGCATCTCGCGCCGCGACGGCGTCCGAGCCCGAGAGCGCCGACGCAATCGCATCGATCGTCCTCTCCCCCGATGAATCCGCCAGCCATCGGACATCCCACACCAGGACCGTTCCGTCGTTCCCTCCCGAGAGGAGCCTTCCGCCGTCGTCCGTGAAAGCGAGGAGACCGGCCCCGCTCTCGTGCCCGACGAGGCGCGCGACCCGGCGGCCCGTCCAGGCGTCGACGATGGCAATCCTCCCGGAACCTTCCCCGACCGCCAGCCTCCGCCCGTCCGGGCTGAACGCGACCAGGGTCGCCGAGCCTCCCTCGGGGATGAAACGAGCCAGCTCCTCCCCCGTGGCCACCTCGAGAACCACGACGAAGCCCCGTGACGTGGCGCATGCGACCACCCTCCCGTCCGGGGAGGCGGCGCTCGCCCACGTCAGGCGCGCCGTGTGCTCCACGGAGGCCACCTCTCGGAGCGTCGACATGTCGTAGAACCGCAGCCGCCCCTCGTGGTCGAGGATCGAGCACCAAGTCCCCGTCGGCGCAACGCCAATCCAACCGCCGGCCTTCGGGGCCGCGACCCGCTCCAGCTCGCGGCCGGACTTCGTCTCCCAGAGGCGGAAGCCGTCCTCTTCATCGAGGCTCAGGAGAAACGCGCCGTCTCGCGAGAGGCAGGAGGAGTGTCGCTCTCCGATCGGCAGCGTCCTCGAGGGTCGCTCCTCCCACGTGCGCGCGTCCCACGATTTGAGCTTCCCGCCCTTGCCACACGCGACGACCGTGCCGCCGTCGTCGCTCCACACGCACCGGCTCACCCCGTCCCCGAGGACCCGTTGCGCCTTCCCCGTCGAGACATCCCACAGGCGGAGCGGACCGTCGCCCGTGGTCGCCAATGTCCGCCCGTCGGGGCTGATCGACATCGACCCGACGTTTCCTACGTGCATCCCCGGATCGGGCGGACTCTCCCCCAACGGGTCGCAGAACCGGACCGCGGTCCCGCTGCCAAAGGCGAACCTCCTGCCGTCGGAGCACGCGACGAGGCCTCCCCCCCAGGAGAACCCGACCTCTTCGCGCGCGAGTTCGCGGCCATCGCCGAGGTCCCAGAGGCGAAGGCCGCCGTCGACGCCGATGGCCGCGATCGCCGCGCCGTCGGCCGAGAACGCGATCCGCGAGGCGCCCCGCACCCCGGCGTCGAAACGAAAGAGGCTCACGGAGCGCTCCACGTCCCAGACACGCACCGCTCCGTCGAGGCCGATCGTGGCGACGAGTCCCGCCTCGACTGGCGAGGCGACGATGTTTGCGTAGATCGACGATCCCCCGCGGGTGGGCAGGCGCTTGAGGCGCGACCTCGTGTTCACGACCTCCCGTCCGGATCGCACGTCCCATCCTACGAGGTATCCATCCCAGCCGAGTCCGAGGAGTCGATCGCCGTCACACGTGAAGGCCAGGCGCGCCACCTGGTCCGAGCCGCACGGAAGTGTCCGCAGGACTCGACGGCTCGTGAGGTCCCACGTGACGACGTCCATCCCCTGGCCGCACGCGGCAAGCGTGACCCCGTCGGGTGAGACCGCGATCCCCAGGACCATCCTGGCCGCGCCATCGAGCTGGTAGAGCGTCTTGCCGGTCTCCGCGTCGAGCGCCACGACGCCCACAGGGCCCGAGGTCCACACGACGCGCCCGTCCGCCGAGACGGCGAGACCGTAGCCCGCGGCCGACGGGTCACGCTTCGTCCACACGGATCGGCCATCCGACAGGTCGATCCGACAGGCCGTGCCGTTCCCTCCAATGGCGATCACGCTACCGTCGCCCGGGAGCATCCGCAGGTCCGTGATCGCGAAGGCGGTCCGGAACCGGGTGTGCCCCATCCGCGCCAGGGCCCCCTCGGGGAGCGGGTCCCCGGCGGCGTCGACCTCCTGCCGCACGAGGTTCGCGGGCCCCTCCACGGAGCGGCGTCGAAGCACCTCGCGTGCATCGCCCGCCTCGGGGGCCCACTCCGGCCCGGCGGCGAGCGTCTCGATCACGGACCTCGCCTCCGCGGAGTCGATCCGCGCGAGGAGGCGCACGCACCTCACGCGGCGGAGCGTCTCTCCCGGAGTGATCGCAACGACGTTCGAAGACGTCCTGAGCGCCCCCTCGGTCACCGGCGGCGTCGAGGCGATCCGCTCGCGGAGGAGAGGCACCGCCCTCTCGGGCGACGCGAGGAGCCTCCGCATCGCAGCGACGGCGCGTTCGCCGTCGGCGGAGGCGAGGTCGGCCCAGAGCGCCGGCGCCGCCTCCACCGTCCATTCGCGTGGACTCGACGAGGGCGCCTCCCACACGACGACCGTCCCGTCCGTGCCGCCCGTGAAGAGCCTCCGTCCGTCGGGCCCCCACCCGAGCGCGGTCACGCGCCCCTGTCCCCCGTCCGCGCGGAGAAGGACCTCCCCGGTCACGACATCCACAACCGCGACCCCCGCGTCCCAGGCGCAGGCGATCCTCGCGCCGGACGGATCGAAATCCAGAGGGGCGGCGAGCTTTCCGGCCGTCACGCGCCGCAGCACCTCCTGGCCCGAGGCCACCTCCCAAACGTGGAGCCCTCCCTCGCCGTCGCAGGCGGCCACGTACGCCCCCTCCGGGGACGACGCCCCGCCCACGAGCGAGACGGTGGGCAGGGGGAGACGGAGGACGAGGCTTCCGGAGGCCGCGTCGAGCACGTGGAGCGCGCCGTCACTGCAGAAGGCGGCGAGCAGCGAGCCTCCACCTAGAAAACCGACCCAGTACGGGCGCCGACCCGGGAGCTCGATGCGGCACCCCTCGGTCCGCCCACCCGCCCCCCACAACTGCACACAGGGCTGCTCGCCGATCGTCGCGAGGAGGGCGCCGTCCGGGGAGCGCGCGAGGCCGAGGACCTCCGCCCAGAGCCCGGGCGTGCTCCCGCACGCCTCGCCCGTGGCCGTGTCCCAGAAGCGGATGGAGCCGTCCTGGCCCGTCGTGATCGCCTCCCTCCCGTCGGCGGAGAGGAGCGCGCACGTCCCCGGTCCCTGGCGATGCTCGAAGGCCTCGGCGATCCGCGGGTCGTCATGCGGAGGGTGGCGGAACGAGAGGGCCGCGCGACGGGCCTCCACGTCCCAGACGACGAGGGAGCCGTCGCGCCCGGAGGTGAGCACGCGCTTCCCGTCCGGGGAGACGGAGAGCGTCGAGACGAGGCGCAGGTGCCCTGTCGGGGCATCAGGCGAGGCTTCCTCGCGGTACCTCCAGATCCTGGCCGCCGGGCCGTCCTCGAAGGCGAGGAGTTCGCTCGACGGATGAAATGCGGCGAGGCGGCACGACGACTCTCCCTTCGCGGAGCCGATTTCGTCTCCCGACCCGGGGTCGTAGAGCCGCACGGTGCCGTCGACGCCCAGGCACGCGACGGCCGCGCCGTCGGCGGAGACGGCCAGCCGCGTCACGGCCACCGGCCGCTCTCCGAACGAGAGCAGGATGCGGCCCGAGTCCACGTCGAAGCTGCGGACCACTCCGCGGGAGGTCCCGACGAGGAGCGTGATCCCCCGCGGGAGGAAGGCAAGCGAGGTCGCCTCCTCCCCCTTGAGGGGGACCTCCAGCGTGCGGTCCCCGGTCGCGAGGTCCCAGAGGACGACCTTCCCGCCGCCCACGCCGCCCGCGAGTCTGCGCCCGACAGGGGAGACGGCCATGCAGGCAAGGCGCTCCTTGTCGTCGCCGAACTCGCATCGTGTCTTCCCGGTGTCGGACATCCGGAACCGCGCGCGGCCGTCGGTCTCGAGTGTGACGAGCGCCTTCCCGTCGGGGAGGAACGCGAGGTCGCTGATGCTGCCGTTCCGGTCCTGCCAGAGGGTCTTCCCGGTGGAGACCTCCCAGGCTGCCAAGTCGCGCGCCGAGGAGCCGCCGACGAGCGTGGAGCCGTCCGGGGAGAAGGCGAGGCAGGAGAGGGAAGATGGGGGCGAGGCGGGCCTGCGCACGAGGCGCCCCGCCGCGCCGTCCCAGAGGATCAGGTCCGAGTACTGCGAACCGCCCGCGAGGAGCTTCCCGTCGGGGGACCACGCGAGGCAGGTCACGTTCGCGGTGTGTCGGAAGCGGGCCTCGCCGAGCCTGGCGACGGCGCCGACGGGGAGGCCATCGTCGCGGCCCTCCGCCGGTGCCGGCACGGGGGTCGCGATGAGGAGGGCCGCCACGATGAGCCCGAACGACGTTCGCAGCATGGGGTGGAGGATGTGGCGCGACGCGGCGAGCGGCATGGGCGTTCCCTCCGTCAGCGGCGTGCATGGTGGCGCATTCGGCCGCGGAGGTCAAACTCCTCAGTGTGCATGGATCTGGTAGAATGGCGCGCTTCCATGGAGGACGGCACGATGGACGACGATTCAGGCGACGGCGGCGGGCTCCTCCTCTGGGTCGGGCTCGGCATGGCCTTGATCGTGGGAGCCGGAGCCTTCATGTACCTCCGCCTGGGGCCCACGAGGCCGCCCAGCCAGGCCATTGCGACCGCTCCGGTCTTGGTCCCGTCCTCGATGCCGCCCCCTCAGGCTCCGCGCACGACGGTCGCGGACGGGGACCTCGCCTGGGCGAAGGGCGCCTCGGTCACGCTGGCCGTCACGAAGAAGGAGCTCGTGACGGCGCCGAACGGGGTGCAGAGGTGGACCTTCGAGATCGAGCTGAAGAACGGCGGGGCTGAGTCCGTGGACGCGCAGATCCCCTCGGACCTGACGACGTACCTGGAGACGCGGAACGAGGCGGGCGTGGTCGCGCATGGCACGTCGACTCCCGACCCCGCGACGAGCCCGGTGACGCTGAAGCCCGGAGAGTCCGTCAAGGCCACGGTCGGGATGAAGTTCAGGATCGCGCTCAAGGGGGAAGGTCGCCTCGTCCACGTCGGGGAGCTCAAGGACGGCACGCGCGCCTGCGTTGCGACCGAGTGGTTCCCGCTCGAGGAGGGCGAGTAGGCCAGCATTCCCCTTGATTCCCGCCCCCGATCCGGCGTATCCTTCGCGCTTCTTTTCGACCCTGCGAGGACGCGATGCCGAATCCAAAGAGAAGACTCTCCAAGTCGAAGCGTCACAAGCGCCGGACCCACCACGTCCTGCACCTTTCCAGCTTCTCCAAGTGCCCGCGCTGCAACCAGCTCAAGCTCCCCCACCGCGTGTGCGGGAACTGCGGTTACTACGCCGGCAAGCCCGTGGTGAAGCTGTAGGCCCCCTTCCCCCGCGAGGTGAGCGATGCGGATCGCCGTCGACGCCATGGGAGGGGACCATGCGCCGCTCGCGGTCGTGCAAGGCGCCCTCGCCTACGCCAAGCAGGCCCCCGACGACGTCGTCGTCCTCGTCGGCGACAAGGCCCGCGTAGAGCCCGTCCTCGCCCAGGAGGGCGGCGCGCCGGCGAACGTCACCCTCCATCACGCCTCCCAGGTCGTCGAGTTCACCGACTCCGCGACCGACGCCCTCCGCAAGAAGCCCGACAGCTCCATCGCCGTCAGCGTCGGCCTCGCCAAGGCCGGCCAGGCCGACGCCTTCGTCTCCGCGGGCCACACCGGCGCCTGCGTCGCGACCAGCGCCTTCGGCTTCGGCACCCTCTCGACCGTCAAGCGCCCCGGGATCGCCGTGCCGCTCCCCGGCGAGAAGACCCCCTGCGTCATCATCGACGTCGGCGCGAACATCTACTGCAAGCCCCAGCATCTGTTCCACTACGGCGTCATGGCCTCCGTCTACGCGAAGCAGATCCTCCACATCGAAAACCCGCGCGTCGGCCTCCTCTCCATCGGCGAGGAGGAGCACAAGGGGAACGACCTGACGCTCGCGACGCGCGAGCTGTTCGCGAAGTCGAACCTCAACTTCAAGGGAAACGCCGAGGGGCGCGACCTGTGGAGCGGCGCGTTCGACGTCGTCGTCTGCGAAGGCTTCGCCGGAAACGCCCTCCTCAAGAGCGCGGAGGGGCTCGGCGAGCTCTGCCTGCGCATGTTCGCCGCGGAGGTCGCGGCCGCGCTCGCGAAGACCGCGATGCCCGACGCCTGGAAGCCCGCGCTCGGGAAGCTCAAGGCCCGCATGGACTACTCCACGTGGGGCGGGGCGCCGCTCCTGGGGGTGAACGGCATCACGATCATCAGCCACGGACGGTCGGATGCTCGCGCCATCGCGAATGCCGTCCGCGTCGCGGCCGACGCGGCGCGCCAGGGGCTGAACGCCGCGATGACCAAGGAGCTGGAGGCGAACCCGTGCTAGGCGGAAGACCGGTCGGGATCCTCGGGACAGGCGCCTACGCGCCCGAGGCGATCCTCACGAACGAGCAGCTCTCGAAGATGGTCGACACGAGCGACGAGTGGATCCGCTCGAGGACCGGGATCCGCGAGCGCCACATCGCCGCCGCCAACCAGGCGACGAGCGACCTCGCGCTGGTGGCCTCCCAGCGCGCCCTCGAGGTCGCCGGCCTCAAGCCGGACGACCTCGACATGATCGTCGTCGGCACGGCGACCCCCGACTACCCCTTCCCGTCCACCGCCTGCCGCCTCCAGCACAAGCTCGGGGCGACGAGGTGCGGCGCGATGGACGTCTCCGCCGCCTGCACCGGGTTCGTCTACGCGCTGAACACGGGGGCCTCGTTCATCGCCAGCGGCCAGGCGAAGAACGTCCTCGTCCTCGGGGCCGAGATCCTCTCGCGGATCACCGACTACTCCGACCGGAACACCTGTGTCCTCTTCGGGGACGGGGCGGGCGCCGTCGTCCTCTCGGCGGGCGCGCCGCACCGATTCCTCGGCGGGGCGATGCACGCGGACGGGAAGGACCCCGACGTCCTCTCCCTCCCCGCGGGCGGGAGCGTCCTCCCCGCCAGCCAGCGGACGATCGACGAGAAGAAGCACTTCGTCACGCTCCGCGGGAGGGATATCTTCCGCTTCGCCGTCACCCGGATGGTCGAGCTGGTCGAGGCTGCGGTCGCCGCGGAGGGGGTGAAGACCGAGGACGTGCGGCTGATCATCCCTCACCAGGTCAACGCGCGGATCATCGAGGCGGCCGTGGACAAGATCGGACTTCCGCAGGAGCGAATCTACTGCAACATCGACCGCTTCGGGAACACGTCGACCGCGTCGATCCCGATGGCGCTCGACGAGGTCGTCAAGAAAGGGATGCTCAAGCAGGGGGACCTCGTGGTGTTCGTGGCGTTCGGAGGAGGACTGACGTGGGCCAGCGCCACGGTCCGGTGGTGAGATGACCACGGCACTCCTCTTCCCGGGACAGGGCGCCCAGATCGTCGGGATGGGCAAGGACCTCTACGCGGCCTCCGTCGCCGCGAGGGCCGTCTTCGACGAGGCGAACGGCGTCCTCGGGATGGACCTCGCGAAGGCCTGCTTCGACGGGCCCGCGGAGACGCTCGAGCGGACCGACGTCTGCCAGCCGGCGATCCTCGTCATGAGCATCGCGGCGCTCGCGGCGGCCCACGAGAAGCTGGGCCGCTCGCTGGAGGCGAAGGCGGCGGCGGGGCTCTCGCTCGGGGAGTACACGGCGCTCGTCGCGGCGGGGGCGCTCTCGTTCCGCGACGCGGTCGGGCTGGTGCGCCTGCGCGGACGCGCGATGCAGGAGGCGTGCGACGCGCAGCCGAGCACGATGGCGACGGTCCTCGGGGCGGAGCGGGCCCAGGTCGAAGAGGCGTGCCGGCGGGGCTCCGCGCACGGCGTCTGCGTGCTCGCGAACCTCCTCGGGCCGGGACAGATCGCGATCAGCGGCGACACGAAGGCGGTCGAGGCCGCCTGCGCGGCGGCGAAGGAGCTCGGCGCGAAGCGGGCGATCCCGCTCAAGGTCGCGGGGGCCTTCCACTCGCCGCTCATGGCCCCGGCGGCGGCGCGGCTGCGCGAGGCGCTCGCGAAGGTCGACATCCGCGACCCGCAGATGGACGTCGTCACGAACGTCCTGGGGCGTCCGGCGCGAACCGCGGCCGACGTCAGGGACTGCCTCGGCCGCCAGGTGGAGGCCCCCGTCCTCTGGGAGGACTCCATGCGCCACCTGCTCGGGAACGGCTTCCGGACGTTCTACGAGGTCGGCCCGGGGAAGGTCCTGAGCGGCATCGTGCGGAAGCTCGACGCGAACGCGAAGACCGTGAACGTCGACTCGACGGCCTCAGTGGCCGCCCTGGCCTAGCACTACCACGTATTATGAACGCCGAGCCCCGAAGGGGCGAGATATGCCAGCCCAGGGCGAAGCCCTGGGGAACACGATGGTGGAGGTAGAGCGGAGCCCCGAAGGGGCGACATACACGCCGCGGCGCCGTGTATGTCGCCCCTTCG
>CAZYRM010000033.1:0-46949 GCA_964649705.1 uncultured Planctomycetia bacterium | reverse complement strand
GTCGAGAACGAGACCGAGAACGAGCACGAGAACGATTTCGAGCCCGATTACGAGCCCGCCACCGCCACCGATTCACGGGGGAGCGGCGCCCTCCGGCTAGTTCGGCGTGAATCCGAACATGCCGCGGATGCCGGTGAGGATCTTCTTCGTCATCGTCTGAAGGTCCTCGGCCCGCTGGCGCATCACCTTAGTCGAATGGCGCTCCGACTCGTCCACCTTCACGCGGGTAGCCGCCGCGCGCCGCGCGATGATCTGGCTGATCGTCTCCGCCACGTCCGGGTTCATGGTGAGCAGGTCCGAGAAGCTCGAACGGTCCAGCTCCAGCAGGTCGCAGTCGTCCATCGCGACCACCGTCGCCGTCCTGGTCTCCCCCGTCAGGAGCGACATCTCGCCGAAGTAGTTCCCGTGCTCGAGCTTCGCGACCTCCACGTCGTCGCCCGCCTCGTTCTTCACCCGCACGCAGACGTGGCCGCTCCAGATGATGTAGAAGGTGTGCCCCTCCTCCCCCTGCTCGAAGACGTGCTCCCCCCGCGCGTAGATGTGGTGCCGCAGGTCGGCCGCCAACCCCCGCACCTCCTCGGCCTTGAGCGGCGCGAGGAAGTCGACCCGGGACAGCAACGACAAGACCTCCGGGTCGGCCGCCTCCTGGCGGGGCTCGCGACGGACGTACACGGTCCGGATCGGGAACGGGATCTCGATGCCGTTCCGACGGAACTGGTACCAGACCCCCGACATCACGTCGTCGTCGATGTCGTTCAGCTTCTCGAAGTCCGAGATCCAGTACCTGAGCTCGTACTCGATCGCCGAATCGCCGTAGTTCACCAGGAAGACCTGCGGCGGCGGCGTCGAGAGAACGTCGCGGACGCCCAGGATCACCTCGGTCAGCACCTTCTTCACCTTGTTCGGCTGGAGGGAGTACGAGACGCCGATCTTCTTCTGCACGCGGTGGAGCGTCGTCGGCGCGGAGTAGTTGACGATGTCCGCCTTCGAGATTGTGTTGTTCGGAATGATCACGCTGTCGTTCTGGCGCGTGACCAGGCGCGTCGACCTCCAGTTCATGTCGGCGACCCGCCCCTCCACGCCGTTCACCAGGACCCAGTCCCCCACCTTCAGCGGGCGGTCGACCTGCATGAAGATCCCGGCGACGACGTTCCCGAGCGAGTCCTGGACCGCGAGACCGACGATGATCGAGAAGATCGCGCTTGCCCCCAGCAGCGCGCCCATCTCCTTCACCTCGAAGACGGCCTTCAGCACGGCTAGGAACGTCGTCAGGTAGACCGCGATCCGCACGATGTCGCGGAAGAGGACCGGGAACCCCATCTGGGCCCGCGCCAGGACGCCCACGACGAGGAGGAGCGCGAGCTCCGTCGCGACGTAGACCAGTCCCATCACGACGGCCGCCGTCACCGGCCGCGCGTACCACTCCGCCTCGGCATTGCGGTCCACCAGGTAGACCGCGATCGGCGTGAGCAGGATGAGGAGGATGACGACGAGGCGCAGCTTCCGCCCCGTCGGCGAGGCGCCCTCCTCGCGCGCGAAGCGGAAGAAGAGCGGGACGATCCCGCGGAGGGTCAACAGGGCGAGAATGGTGGCGACGACGAGCCCCGCGGCGGCCACCGCGAGGCTCTCGAGCCGGCCGTGGCCCCCTCCGAAGGAACGGACCCAGTCGAGGACGTTCTCGAGCCAGCCCATCAGCGCTCCGCGTCCGACAGTGCGGCGAGTGGCTCACCGGGCCGCCCCTCGCGGGCGACCTCGGCGAAGAGCGTGAGCGGGGTCGCGTGCGTCACCTGGACCCGAACGAGCTTCCCCGTCAGATCTTCGCGATCGGAAACGACGACGATCCGGTTCTGCCGGTCCCTCCCCGCCTGCCGCGTCGGGTCGCTCTCCGAGGGGCCCTCGACGAGGACCTCCACCTCGCTCCCGACGAGCGTACGGTTCTTCTCCTCCGAGACGCGGCGCTGCGCGTCCAGGAGGGCCTGGTTCCGCTCGCGCTTCGCAACGTCGGGGACCGCATCGGGGATCCCCGCCGCCGGCGTGTCTGGGCGGACGCTGTACTTGAAGACGAACGACTGCTGGAAGCGGGTCTCCTCGAGCAGCGCCACGCTCGCCGCGAAGTCGCCCTCCGTCTCCCCCGGGTAGCCGACGATCCAGTCCGCCGCGACCTCGGCGCCCGGGACGGTCTCGCGGAGCCGCGCGACGATGTCGCGGTACTTCGCGACGGTGTACCCGCGTCGCATCTCCTTGAGGATCTGGTCGGACCCCGACTGCGGCGGCATGTGGACGTATGGACAGACCTTCGGGAGGTCCCGCATCGCGTCCATGAGATCCGGCGTCACGAAGCTCGGGTGCGAGGTGATGAATCGGATTCGTTCGATTCCCTCGATCGGCTGGAGGGCCGCCAGGAGGTCGGAGAGGCGCCTGCGCGGCGAGAGACCGATCCCGTAGGCGTCGATCGTCTGCCCGAGGAGGGTCACCTCGCGGACGCCCTGCGAGGCGAGCGCGCCGACCTCCCGGACGATCTCCTCGATCGGGCGGCTGACCTCGCGGCCGCGCGTGCGGGGGACGACGCAGAAGGAGCACGCCAGGTTGCACCCCTTCATCGCCAGGACCCACGCCTGGAAGGCGGAGGAGCGGACGGAGGGGTGCCGCTCGGGGTCGTCGTAGTGGTCGGTCTCCTCCACGGCCAGCGTGCGGCGGCGCTCGCGGAGGATGTCCTCGACGAAGTCGGGGACGCGCTTGAACTGGTGAGTCCCCGCGACCAGGTCGAGGTGGGGATAGCGCGAGAGGAGCTGCCCCTTCATGCGCTGGGCCATGCAGCCGACGATGCCGATGACGAGTCCCGGGCGGGCGCGCTTCACCGCGCGGAGCGTCCCAAGCTGGGAGTGGACGCGGTTCTCGGCCTGATCGCGGACGCTGCAGGTGTTGAAGAGGATGACGTCGGCGTCGTCACGCTCGTCGGCGAGGGTCCACCCCTTGCGGAGCAGCCCGGACAGAATCCCCTCGGAGTCCAGCTTGTTCATCTGGCACCCGAAGGTCTCCAGGTAGATGCGGTGATTCATCGTGCTCGTGCTCGTGCTCGTACTCGCAATCGTACTCGCAATCGTACTCGTACTCGTTCTCGTACTCGTGCTCGACCGAGCGGGCGAAACGAGCAGTATCTCAGATGCGAGGGGATCGTGCAATACGTACGGCGTCGAGCACGAGTACGAGTACGAGAACGAGTACGATTGCGAGCACGAGCACGAGCACGAGCACGAGCACGCCTACGGCAGACGTCGCGCGCAATCGGCTACGGGAACGGGATGACCCGCAGGTGCCGCGTCTTCGGCGCGTGAGTCTCTTCCAGCCACCACCGGTGCCGGCGCTCGTGGCACGTGAGGAGGATCACCTGGTGCCCTCCGGCGACATCCCCCGTAAGGTACTCCATCGCCCTCGAGAACCGCTGGTCGTCCGCCGTGGCGAACGGGTCGTCGAGGATGACGGGGATCGGCTCCCCCTTCGTCGAGAAGTAGTCGGCCAGCGCGAGCCGCACCGCGAGGTAGACCTGGTCCTTCGCACCCGTCGACAGCAGCGCGTCGACCTCCGACTGCGTCAGGTCGCGCCCCAGGTCCTTCCGGACGATCGAGAACGTCAGGTCGTCCCGGAACCTCACGCCGTCGTAGTCCGGCGTCAGCCTCGTCAGGACCTGCGTCGAGCGGCGGTTCAGCTCCCCGGCCCACGTCATGTAGATCTCCTTCGAGATCTCCTTGAGCGCGTCGACCGCGACGTGGATGCTCCGCCTGAGCATCCTCGCGCGCGCGAGGCCCCTCGTCTCCTCCGCCAGTCCGCGGGAGACCGCGGGCGCCTCGCGACGGTACTCGGCCTGCAGCTCCCCTGTCCTCCTGAGCAGGTCGAGCCGCGCCGTCCGCACCCGGGTCAGCTCCTCATTCCCCGCGCGGAACTCCTCGAGGCAGGACTCCTCGTCGTGCTCCACGCAGAGCCCGACGAGCGCCCCGTCCGTCGCGCGCATCTCCGCGAGGCGCCCGCGCAGGTCGCGCTGCCTCCCCTTCCACGAGCCGAGATCGGAGTCCGCCGAGAGCGGCGCGCGGACCGCGGGGATCTGCTTCTCCACGAGGTCCCGCCGGCGGAAGTGCCTCTCGCGCGACTCGCGGAACTGCACGAGCCCCTGGGCGAGGTCCTCCTCCTCCACCCCGCCCGTCCGCAGCAGGTGCCTCGCCTTCGCGTGCGCCTCGCGCCGCGCCTGGGCCCTCCCCCCCCGCCGCGAGAGGAGGTCGGCCTCCTGCGTCGAGAGACGGACGAGCTCCTCGGTCAGCTTGAACGACTCGCGGAGGTCGACGAGGAGCTTCTCGCACGCGTCGACGGTGACCGCGGAGGCCTGCCTCTTCGCGCGCTGGAAGAAGACGAGCGCCGCCGTCTGGGCGACCTCGTGCGCGCGCTCCCGCTCCTGCCTCTCCGCGCGGATCGCGCGGGCGTTCGCCGTCTTCCCGTCGAGCTGCCTCCAGTAGACGTAGAGCTGGACCATCTGCTCGAGCTTCTGGATCCCCGCCTTGAGGGAGAGCTCCCTGAGGCGGTTCTCCATCGACTTGAGGACCCCCTCGACGTTCGCGATCTCCTCGCCCAGCCGCTTCACGTCGGCCTCCGCCTGGTCCTGCTCCACGCGGCGGAATGCGCGGCAGCGCGACGTGGCCGCGCCGAGACCGCCGAGGGCAACCACGCCCGCGCCGAGGAGCCCCCAGAGGAGCGGCTTCGTCCCGCGAAGGATGGCGGCGAGGACGAACAGGAGGATCGGCGCGACGATCGTCGCTGCGAGGAGCTTCCCCCGCCGCTTCGTCCTCGCCTCGTCGATCGCCAGCGCGGCGGACGTGCGCCCGTCCCGGTCCTCCGTCTTCTCCGCGTGCGACGCCTTGTTCTGCTTCCACCGGTTCGGGAACGAGACGAGGAACGCCCCGTCGTCCTGCGTGAGCTTCCCGAACCTCCCGGTCAGCTCGTCGTACTTCCCGAGCGAGACGTTCTCCTTCGCAAGGCGGTCCTCCTCGGCGGCGAGCTGCCCCTTCTTCTCGAGAAGGGCCTCCGCGGCGGCCTTGAGCTGCGCGATCGCGTCGGCGAGCTTGTCCGCGTCGCCGGGCACCATCCCGCCCATTCCGAGGTAGGGAGCGCGACGCTTCTCGAGCTCGCGCTTCGGGCCGGAGATGTTCGCCTCGAACTCCGCCTGGAGCGCGCCGATCTCGCGATCGATCGTCTCGAGCTGCCCCGCGAGCCTCTGGAGCTCGTCCCACGCCTCCGCGGGGAACTCGTGGAACGGCGCGAGCACCCGGGCCTCCTCTTCGAGGCCGGCGACGTCGGCGCGCCGGCGCTCCTCGGCCTCGATCCGCGCCGTGACCACGGTCTCAGCGGCGAGCGCGGCGAGGTACTCCGCGCGGCGGATCGCGGCGACGAGCTCGCGCTCGCGGTGGAAGTTGTGGTCGATCGCGAACCCCGACTCGTCCGCGCGCAGCCTGAGCTCCAGGAGGGCGTCGTGGCGCTTCTTGAGGGACGCCACGAGGTCCTGCCTCGATGCGACCTCGCGATCGAGCCCCTCCCCCTCGCTCGCGAGGAACCGTGCAAGAACCTCGCTGGCCTCCTCGACGGTGACGTAGCCGGTCTCGCTGTCCGCGGTCGCCTTGAGCTTGCGCGTGATCTCGGGGCCGCCCTTCATCGCGAGGATCTCGTTCTGCCGCACGAAGGCGGTCTTCGCGAACCCCTGGCGCGAGAGGCCGAGGAGCGTCTCCCCGACGCGCAGGCCGACCCGCGTCTCGAACTCCCCCGTGATGTCACGCCCGTCCCCGTCGGTCACCTTCACGGTGCCCGCCAGGAAGTCGCGCTCGATCGTGAGGATGCCGCGGCGGCACTCGATCGTCAGGCTCGCCCTGAACGCCCCGCCGCCCCACGGCGAGAAGGCGCGCAGGGCCGGCACGCCGTCGCCCTCCCCCTCCTCGGGCAGGCCGTAGAGGAGCGCGAGGATCGAGAGCGCGAGGGTCGACTTCCCCTGCTCGTTCTGGGCGATGAGGAGCGACGCGCGAGCGGGGTCGAAGTCGATCTCCCTCTCGCGGATGCAGCCGAAGCCGTCGATGTGGAGCCTGCGGATCCTCATTCGTACCGCCGGCGGAGGTCTCCCCCGCGCATCGCGTCCAGGCCGTAGAAGATCGCGTTCCGGAGGACGAGCTTCTCCTCCCCGTCGGAGACCGCCTGCGCGCGGGAGAGGAGCTTCGAGACGAAGCGCCCGAGCGAGGTGGGCGACGCGGCGAGGTCGCCGAGCGGATAGGCGGGGAGGAGCCCCGAGAGGTCGACGCGGCCGTGGAAGAGCTTCTCGGGCCGCGCGAGGTCGGGGTGGTCCATCCGCGCGTCGGGGTGGAGCGTCCCGCGGACGCGGACCTCGACGAGGTCCTCCTCGGTCGCACCGCTCGTGTGGATAGCCTCTCGCACCCGGCGGAGGAGCTCCTCGCCCGAGGGGGCCTCGGAGACCTCCAGCTCGATCCAGACCAGCTTGCGCGCGTCGATGCGGACGGGGCGAAGGTGGACCCCCGTAGCGCCGTCGATCTTCGAGAGCTCGCCGACGAGCGCGACGCGCTCGCCGCGGTCGGCCGCGCGGCGCGCGAAGGGGCTCCCCGAGGCCGCGCCGGCGAGGATCCCCTCGACGACGACCGGGGACGGGAGGCGCATCTCGACGCGCTGACGGAAGCCCCCGAGCGCGCAGTAGTCGAAGCCGAGCGCGGCGAGCTCCTGGCGCGGAAGCTCGGCCGCCTCGTCGAGCCCGGGGACGAGGAGGATGTCGATGTCGGGGTCCGCGAGCGCGGGCCTCCAGTCGTAGTGGACGCCGTAGACGGGGAGGACGCCGACGGTGGCCCTGGAGAGCTTCACGATCTCGGGCCCGTCGAGGCCGAGGAGGTGGACGTTGGAGGGCCACTCGGGGTCGCGGCAGGCCTGCAGGAACTCGCGGCGGTAGGGGCTCGTCGAGGTCGCGCGGTCGCCCCGGCCGGGGGCGAGGACGACGGGGACGGGGGCCAGGGTCCCGAGCTGCTCCATGAGGAAGGCGATGTCCTCGCGGCGGACGAGGTCGCCGTCGAGGAGGTCTCCGGGGACGAGGACGAGGTCGACCTCCTCCTCGCGCGCGACGGCGACGAGGCGCTCCAGCGCGGAGCGCTCCTCCTCGCGGCGCTTTGCGGCGGCCGCGGCGGAGAGGCGGAGCTCGCGGTCGTCGGGCTCCCCGCCGAAGCAGAGGTCGCTGAACTGCAGGAAACGGACGGCTGACATCGTACCCCTCTCCGCGCTATCCGCGCGCGGCCATTTCCCGCTCGATCAGGTCGACGGCCTCCTCGAGCCTCTCCATCCCCGCGTCGTTGACGACGACGAGCTCGGCCATCGCGATGGGCCCTCCCATGTCGAGCTTCTCGATTTCGGCGTAGTCGCGGCTGCGGACCTCGTCGGCGGTCAGGGGCCGCACGGGGCGTTTCGCGAGGCGCTCACGCCGCATCGCGGGCGGCGCGTGGACGGTGACGACGAGCATCCGGTCGCCGTAGTGCTCCTTGAGGAGGACGAACTCGGCCCAGCTCCGGAGACCGTCGGCGACAACGCTCTTCTTGAGGGCGAGGATCTCGTCCATGCGGGGGCGGTTGAGGAGGGCGTAGGCGCCCATGCCGTGGGTGCGGCGGATCTCCTCGCGCACGAGGCGCTCGTTGGCCTCGGTGGCGGGGAGCCCGCGCTTGACGAGCTCGATGTCGGTAGCGTCCCCGAAGCGGACGCGGACGTAGCCGCGATCGGCAAGGAGCTGGGCGAGTTCCGACTTGCCGGAGCCCGTGAGGCCCACGACGGCGACGACGTGCGGCATGAGGCTTGAGCTGATCCCCTCTCCGCCTTGCCCGGCGGCACGGCGAGCCCGGGAGTCTAGCCGCGGCCCGGGAGGGGTGTCAACCAAATGGGGCGGAAGGCGTTGACCGCGTCCATGGGGCCGCCATAGGATCCGCGCGCCCGCCGATTCAAGAGGTGGATGATGCGACGCAGCCTCCCCGCGCTCGCGCTCATGGCGCTCGCCCTTCTCGGGTGCTCCAAGGCCAAGGACGAGGCGTCGATCCGCAAGCAGGAGCAGGAGCAGATCGACGCGAGGCTGGACAAGTTCAAGGTGACGCTCTACCGCGTCGCGAAGACGAGCGTCCGCGCCCTGCCGCCGCGCGAGGACGTCGCGAGGTGGACCGCGGGGCGGGAGTCGATGACGCGCGAGGACTGGCAGGCGCTTGCTGAGAAGGAGCCGCTCCTCGCCCCCTCGAAGGGGCGCGTCGGACTCCTCGTGGCGGGCCTCCAGCTCCGCGAGGGGGTCCGCATGGCGGGGTTCGCGGCGATCGCGGTGCTCGTGTCGGCGGCCGGTGGGCACGCCGTCGGGGACGGGAACCCGCTGCACGTCCCCGCGCTCGACGACCCGTTCGGGTCCCCCGCGGTCTTCTACGGGGAGTGCAAGGACCTCCTCTCGCACGACGAGGACGAGTTCCCCACGCTGGCCGCCTCCTTCCTGGTGCTGCCGTCCGCGCCTGAGCCCGACTCGCTCGGCGCACGGCTGGCGAGCCCGGCATTCGAGCACCTCGTGATCGGGTGCGCGTGGCTTTCGCAGGGCGGGGAGTTCGCCCTCTACGAGCTGGACCGCTCGAAGCCGGAAGAGCTGAGGCCCGTGGAGGAGGCGGCGCTGCGGGGGGCTCGCGCCTTCCTCTATATGAAGGAGAAGTGGCACTATCACTCGCTGGACGAGCTGGCGGCGCTGGAGAAGAGGGCACCCGAGGCGGCGGAGTGGATGGCGAAGAACCGCAAGCCCCCGACCGAGCCTGCCGAGGAGCAGGCGATGATCCTGGGGATGATCAAGGTCCTCAAGTACCAGAACTACGAGGCCCTGGGGCGCAAGGACGACGCCGCGCGTGAGCTGGCCTCGCTGGAGGGGACGGTGAAGGACTCGAAGCAGGCGCTCGCGATGGCGCATCTCTTCCGCGCGCGGATCCTGCTCGACGAACACAAGTTCAAGGAGTGCGCGACGGAGCTCAGGAAGGGGGCGGAGGCGCTGCCCGCGGACGACCCGATGCGCGCCGAGTTCCTCACGGCGGCGGAGCGGCTGGAGAAGGAGCTGCCGGACAGCCTGTCACCGGTGGACCTCCTCGCGTTCGCGGTGCGCCTTGCGCGGCGAGAGATCACGCGCGCGGCGGTCCCCGACGCGGCGTCGAGCTGGGCGGAGTCGGTGCGGGGAGAGCTGGACAAGCGCGTCACGTCCTGGGGGGAGAAGTTCCCCTCGACGGACGACGTCTCCTCCAAGGCCCGCGACCTGCGGAACCGCCTGCGCGGAAGGTGATGGGACGGACCAGGGGCCGTCATCTCAAGTTCAGATCCCGCAGGTCCACTTCGACTCGCCGCGGCGCAACGCGTGTGGCAACCCTCCTAAAGAGCGAATACGGGGGCGGACCTACCGGTTGTCCCAGGTAGTAGCAGGTCATGTGTGTGGCTCCTCCCGCGCTGCAAACGAAGCTGAGCGGGCAGTGTCTGCGGTCCCCAGACCGAAGGACGTGGGTCTCGAACCCTAGGAAGCATCGATCCGTCGGGAAATCGATCCCCACGGGAGTCGGAGCATAGGTGGTGACCTCGAACTGCACAGGAAGGAATCCTCGCTCATTGAGACGTACACTCTCTTCAAGCACCTCTTCGCTCGCGTCCAGGACGGATAGCAACCTGAGCGCTCCGTGGAGGCGACTGTGCGCAGGCAGTTCCTGTCGCGACGTCTTCAGTGGGACCCGGAGTACGATGGTGTGCACGCCCTCGCAGTCGTCTCCCGAGTCGTGATCCAAGCCAGCGAAACCGAACAACTCGTAAGAACTCGGATCGACCCGCAGCGATCGTCTCTCATCGGATTCGAGGACGAGTTCCCTCGACTCCAGCTCCGCCAAGACGGCGATTCCGGGCTCCCAGCGGACAGCGACTCGCAACATGCTCGGCCTCGGAGGGAGACCTCGCGTCTTGCACCAATGAACGCCTCTGGGGGAGAGGTCGAGCGCTCCGAGAACATCGATTCGGATCCGACCATCGTACACGACGGGGGTCGTCGGCGCGGGCCCCGCCATGAGGCGGATGCACCGGGAGAACCGCATCGCGTAGCGACAGTCGGCCGCGCGTGTGAGACGGTCGATTGCCTCCCAGATCGCCATCCACCCGCGGGGGCCGTCGTAGGACTTGCCATCGAGAACGACTTCACCGCGGTCAATGGTGCGCCCGCCTTGTCGGGCGATCTCGCGCAGCAGGGCCTCGACCGATGACTCGCCCTCGGGGAGCCTCACCCACGCCGAAGGACCGATCTTGCGGTCGAGCGCGATGTCGTCGAGGGCCTGCTGCGCGCGGACGCGGACCTCCGTGTCGGGCGATTGCAGTGCAGCGGTGAGCGCGGCTACGGCCCGCTCGCGGTAGAACACCAGAACCCTCGAAGCCTCCTCGCGAACAGCAGGCTCGTCGTGCCCCAGGTCGGCGACGACCTTACCAATCTCGTCCTGGTCTTCGCCCGCGACGAGTCCTGGCAGGCCCAACGCAAGGGTCACGAGGAGGACGCACGGTGAGGGTCTCATTCACGCCCCTCCTCGACACAGGGAGCGCCCCGTTTGGAACTCACCCCCTCCGCGCTGATAGACGAGCAATCCGTCCCGGTCGACCTCATAGGCTATCGTATTGGGTGTCCGCCGATCCTCGCGCAGCTCCGATGCCCTGCACAGGATGACGTCGGCAGGGACCCCCGACCCCGCCTGCATCTTCCAGGCCACGAGGGGGTCGAACTGACTGTCGTCCACACCGTCAGCTACGACGACCAGCAGGTCCCAGTCGCTGTCTGGTCGTGCATGGCCGCGCGCCCTGCTGCCGAAGAGCCAGACTTGTTCGGGCGCGCACGCCTTTACGATTCGCGCGACCAGCGGCGCAAGAGGGGTCGTGTCGATGCCCCTGGCGCGGGCGGACACGGACGCGGGCACACACCTCAAGCCAAAGGCGGCCGGCGACCTCTCCATCCAGTCGCCCCCGGCGATCGCCTCGACGGACAGACGGCCCTCCGGATACCCATGATCCAGGTAGAGCACGTCGGCAGCGCGCCGCTTCTCCGTCTGGCTCCCAAGCCGCGATTCCAAGCGCCCTTCCGCGTAGCTCAGATCGAGACGCAGACCGATTCTCTCGTCCCAGCCTTTGCCCGTTCGGAACAGCGTCTCGAGACGAACCAGCGCCATCCGCGCGTACGCGAGCTCGTCCAGCGGAACGAAGGCCGCCCTCCAAAATAGCCTCGCCAGAAAGGAAACGCCGGTCCGCGCGAGCCCGTGCCAGCCTCCCAGGAGCAGTTCACTGGCGCTTCCATGGTCGAGGCGTGCCCGCTGGTCCCAGTCGACTGCCTGTCGGAGCAGGAGAGCGTCGGCGACCAGTCCGGGGGTCAGAGCGACGCGCTCGCGATAGAACCCCTCCAGTTGCTCCGCGTTGTCGGCCCGATGGAGGGAGAGCGCGGCTTGCCTGAGGTAGGCAACCACTCCGAGGAAGAACCGCCAATCCAGCTTGGCGAAGCCCAGCATTGGCAACTACCCTGGGTGGGAGAGGTCGGCACTTGCGCCACTCCCGGCGCTACAGCTCGATTCCGATCTTCGGGTTGTCGATGGCCTCCACGCGAAGGCGACGCTTGGAGATCCAGCGGAAGCGGACGCCCAGGATTCCGGCCACGAGCCAGCCCTCGCTATCAGGGGCGACGGCTGCGTACCCTTTGCCGGCGAGCAGGTAGACCTCGGGCTTGCGTGTCCGGGCGTCGATGACGATCACCTGCCGAACACCCAGCCTCGCGAAGAAGGGGAACTTTTCGTAGGTCTCGTCGTCCGGGGAGCGCACCTCGATCACGGCGTCGGCGGCGCCGACGACCCCGCGATCCTGGATCAGGCGAAGCCTCGATTTCGAGACGAACACGACGTCGGGGACGCGGTAGTCCGAGTCGAGCTCGTCCTCGTCGTAGAGCCCAGCCTGGGTCACGACGGTCCCGAGCGATCGGCGATCGCACTCGGAGTCGAGGAACCCGCCGAGCTTCGTCACGATCCCTTGATGACCCCACGATGGCGGCGGCGGCATGTGAAGGACCCCCTCCCACATCTCGTCCCAGCGGTCCGCGCCCCGCTTCCGACGCTCCTCTAGCAGCGTCTCAGAGACCGACAGCATCACGGCCTTCATGTCGTTCACCTCTCGACCTCGGCATCCTAGCATAGGCCCGAGATCAGGGCAACCGAGCCTACCGGGCCGGCGTCCCCCTCACCGGCTTCGGCGGGTCGCTCGCCTGGCCGCCGCGGAGGGTGCGGAGGGCCGTGTCGAGGATCCCGCGCTCCATCGAGTTCTGCGCCTCGCCGTGCAGCTTCTTCACCTCGCCATAGGCCGAGGCGTCGCCGTGCCCGGCCAGGAGCCTCCCCGCCGTGAAGCGCACGATTTGCGAGCGGTCGCGAGCCAGGCCCAGGAGCTTCTCCGTCACCTCGCGCTCCCCCTTCCCCAGCCCCGCCATCGCCCCCGCCGCCGCCGCGCGGGCACGGTCCGAGAACGTGTCCGAGAGGAACGGCAGCGCCGCCTTCCATGTCCCCGACAGCTCTACCGCCGCGCGGATCCCCGCGCAACGGAGCACGTCGATCCACGACTTCGCGCGGATCGCCCGCTCGATGTGGGGCAGCGCCCGCTTGTCGCGCGTCTTCCCCAGGGCGCTGATCGCCGCGGCGGACACCATGTAGCTCGCGTCCGACCCGGCGACCCGCCCGAGCTGCGGCACGAGCGAGGCGTCGCGGAAGTCGGCGAGCGACTCCACGACCGCGCGGCGGACCTTGTGGTCCCTCGTCCCGAGCGCCCTGACGAGCGCCGCCTTCGCCGCCGGCGTCTTCATCTTCCCCAGGGCCCTCGCGATCTCCGCCGCCACGCCCCAGAACTTCTCGCGCCCGAGCGCCTTCTCGAGCGTCGCCGCCGCCAGGTCGGTCCCCCATGAGGAGACCTCTTGCGCCGCCAGGATCCGCCCGACGATGTCCGGATCTCCCGCGAGCTGGTTCTCCCAGAGGCGCCGCGGCTTCGACCACTCCACCTTCACGATCGCCAGCTTGAAGTCCGGGTCGAGCAGCGCCAGTCGCGGCTCCGCCGGCAGCTTGTACTTGTAGGCGTGCTCCGCGCCGCTCACCTCCTCGCGGAAGTCCAGGGTCCCCTTCGGCGTCACGAACCTCACGTCGACCGGGAACGAGTACGCGCTCTTCGGGTCGCCCAGCGCCTGCTTCTGCGCGAGACGCAGCGTCACCTCCTTCGCCTTCGGGTCCCAGGAATAGGAGGCCGCGATCGTCGGATGCCCCGCCCGCAGGATCCACTCCTCGACATACTTCTCCAGGTTCCTCCCCGTCGCCGCGCGGAAGGACTCCACGAGGTCCCTGGTCTCGGCGCAGCCGTCGCCGTGGCGGTCGAGGTAGAGCGTCAGCGCGCGGCGCCAGGCCCCCTCCCCCATCAGGTTCCGCACGAAGTGCAGCACGCACGCCCCGCGCTGGTAGAGGTGCCGGTCGAAGAGCTGGAACGACTCGCGCCACTGCTTCGTCACCGTCGGGCGCGAGTACTGGTTCAGCTCGTTGAAGTAGTCCCCCGAGTAGCCCCACAGCTCGTACCGGGCCTCGGCGAGCCCCTTGTGGTGCTCCTGGAAGAGGACCTCGAAGTACGTCGCGAAGCTCTCGTTCAGCCACGCGTGGGACCACTCGCGGCACGTGACGAGGTCGCCGAACCACTGGTGGGCCGCCTCGTGCGCGACGAGGCCGTCGAAGTCGACGTCGATCGCCGCGCGCTCGTCGATGAGCGCCGCGTCCGTCTGCGTCGTCGTCGTGGTGTGCTCCATGCCGCCGAAGTAGTCGGCCGCGCCGACCTGCGCGTACTTCGCGTACGGATAACGGACTCCGGTGTACTCGCTGAAGAACTTGATCACCTCGGGCGTCACGCGGAAGCCGCGCCTCGCGTCCGCCGCGCGGCCGCGCTCCGCATAGTACAGGATCGGGATCCCGTCCCACTCCAGCTTCACCTCGTCGTACCGTCCGACGCAGAGCGAGATCAGGTAGATCGAGTGCGGGCGGTCCATCATCCAGTGGAAGACCCGCTTCCCGCCCTTGGCCGGGTACTCGTCGAGGAGGAACCCGTTCGAGACGGCGCGGAAGCCCTCGGGGACGGTCGCGATGACCTCGCTCGTCACCTTCTCGCTCGGGAGGTCGCGGCACGGGATCCAGCACCGCGCGTCGTCGCTCTGGCTCTGCGTCCAGACCTGGAGCGGCCGCTTCGGGTCGGTCCGGTCCGGCGCCACGAAGTTCATCCCCGCCTTCGTCTCGGCGAGCTTGTACCGCACGGCGACCTGGACGCGGTCCCCCGCCGAGGCCGCCTTCGCCAGGCGCACGACGAGCTTCTTCCCGTCGTGCTTCACGCGGAGCTTCTTCCCGTCCTGCGAGGCGCCCAGGACCTTCATCCCGACCGCGTCCAGCGTCAGCTCGCGCGTCTTGTCGGCGAGGATCGTGTACGACGAGGTGCACGTCGCCGCGGCCGAGCGGCCCTTCAGGTCGAGGTCGAACTCGAGCCTCACATGTTCCGTACGGAACGTCGCGTCGGGCAGGAGCTGCGGCTTCGTGTCGGGCGGCGCAAAGGGGAGCACTCCGAGGCCGAGGCACTCGAGGGTCCAGTCGCTCATCGTCGTTCTCCTGGGTGGAAGGGAGCGCGAGTATACGGAGGGCCGCTCCCGAGGTTGAGGGAATTCGAGCGTGACCGGCGGCGGGGTGGGCCGACCGTGAGGGAGGGCCTATTCGCCTCCCAGCGCCTCGATGACCGAGCGCAGGCGCGCGCAGAACTCGGGCGAACGCCCCTGCGTGGGGACCTTCTGGAGCGAATCGAGGACCGGTGGCCCCATGGCGATGAGGTCGCGCACCGCCGCGTCGCGCAGTTCCGAGTCGTCGGAGTCCAGGTCCCCCACGAGCTTCGCCAGGGTCGCCAGCTCCGCGGGGGAGAGAGGCGGGAGGACCTCCACATCCGCCCACTTCTCGTCGAGCAGGGCGCCTCGGAACACGACGTCGCACCACGACGAGTTCGTCAGCTCGGCGTAGACGGCATGCTCGCCGTGCGGACGGACGACGATCCGCCCTCTCCACGTGTCCTTGAACGGTCCGCTCCCCTCCTCGCGGCGGAGGATCTCCTCCCCGCCAATCGAGACCACGAATTCGCCGCCCCCGTTCGAGTCCCCGACGTTGGTCCCCTCGATGTCGATCCTGCGGACGATCCAGACCTTCCCGCGGGGGATGTACCCGCCCTCGATGTGCGCGCGCGTCGGCTCGGCGGGGCCGACCTCGCCCGAGAGGTCGAGCGGCGTCGCGGAGACCTCGTCGATGTACGCCTCCACGCTGCCGTCCATGTTCGCGCGCGCGGGGTTTCCGCCGATCGCGCCGGCGCGGACCTGGATGCGGACCTGCCCGCCCTTCAGCTCGCGCCCCTCGCGCCGCTCCAGCCGCTCCACGTCCGTGGGGTCCTCGATGACCTCCCACCTCAGGATCAGCGTACGCCCCGGGTCATGCTCGATCGCCAGCATTTTGGCCCAGGAGTCCGTCTCGGAGTCGAGCGTATGGATGACGTAGACGTGCGACTCGACCGCGATGGCTCTCTCGCCTCCTTCTGGGAGGTGGCCCTCGATGGAGCGGACCGTGACGCTGTCGAAATCGAGCTCGCCGAGGTCCCAGATCGTGCTCGCGTCGTCGGTCACGGTCCGGATGTCCAGGTTGTCGGTGCCATTCCCGAACAAGACGTCCCAGTCGTTGTGGGTGAGCTTCACGTCGTCACGGGTGGCGTGCTCGAAGCTGTAGGTCGCGACGACGTACGCCCGCTCCTTGTCGAGCGTGCTCGCATAGGCGCGACCGACGAGAGCCGCGACGTGGGCGCCCTTCTTCCCTGCCTGCCTCAGGGCGTCCTCGAGCTCCCGGGCGCGCTTGTCCAGGCGATCGAGCACTGAGTCCAGCGTCTCCCCCTCGCCCCGCGCCGCCGGGGCGGCAAGGAGCAGGACCACCACGACGATCCAACCGCGTCCCATGGGAACCTCCCTCGCGTGCCCCCCTCGGCGACGCGACCTTACGCCGGTCCCCATTCTACGTCAAGTCGGGGGGTTGCGCGGATGGCGGCGTTGTGGGAGATTCCACGCTCCATGGACCAGCCCACCGTTCCGGCCCCGAGCGAGCCGTTCCCGACGACCGACGCCACGCGGACGGGCGCCGACCCGAGCCAGCCGACGGTCGTGCCGCTTTCCCGCCCCGGGACTCCGGGAGCTCCGCCCCCCTGCGACGGGCGGCCCTTTGGCCGCTACCGCCTCGTCTCGGAGCTGGGTCGCGGCGGGATGGGGCGCGTCTGGAAGGCCTGGGACCCCGAGCTCGCCCGCTTCGTCGCCCTGAAGCAGGTCCTCGGAGCGACCGACGACGAGCCCGAGGCGCGCGCCCGCGTCGAGCGGTTCCGCCGCGAGGCTCAGCTCGCCGCCCGCCTCCGCCACCCCGGCATCGTCGCCGTCCACGACGTCGGCGAGCAGGACGGCGCGCCCTACTTCACCGCGGACTACGTCGAGGCCGAGCCGCTCGACGCCGTGATCTCCCGATCGGGCGCGCAGGGCGTCCCGCTCCGTCAGGCCGTCCTGTGGGTGAAGGCCGTCGCGGAGGCTCTCGCGTACGCCCACGCGCAGGGCGTCGTTCACCGCGACGTGAAGCCGGGGAACATCCTCATCGATTCGCAGGGCCAGCCCCACGTCACCGACTTCGGCCTCGCAAAGGAGGTCGACCTCTCCGGGGAGGGGGCCGCCACGGGCTCGACACTGACGATGAGCGGCGCGCTCGTCGGGACGCCCCAGTACATGAGCCCCGAGCAGGCCGCGGGTCGGACGCGCGAGATCGGCCCCGCGGGAGACCAGTTCTCCCTCGGCGTCGTGCTGTACGAGCTGACGGCCGGGAGGCTCCCCTTCCGCGGGGAGTCGCTCCGCGAGCTCCTGAACGCCGTCACCGAGTCGGAGCCGGGAGCGCTGCGCGGGGGCCGCGCCGATCGAGACCTCGAGACCATCTGCCTCAAGGCCCTGGAGAAGGACCCCTCGCGGCGCTACGCCTCGATGGCCGAGCTCGCCGCGGACCTCGGCCGATGGCTGGACCGCGAGCCGATCCGCGCGAGGCCGATCTCCGGCGTCGCCCGCCTGGCGAAGTGGGCGGCGCGTCGTCGCGCCGTGGTGATCCCCGCCGGACTCTGCGCCCTCATCCTCGCCGTCGGCCTCCCGTGGTGGGTCTCCTCCCGCGCGGAGCGGGACCGGGAGGTCGAGGAGGCCTCGACGCGGGCGGCGCTCGAGACCGCGGGACGCATCCAGGACGTCCTCCTGCGATGGGCGGCGCTCGAGGAGGCGATTCGCAGGATCGAGGAAGTCCGGTTCGACGAGTCGATTCCCGCGGAGGAGCGCTTGCGGCGCGCGGAAGCGCTCTGGCCGCCGGTGCAGGAGTTCATCGACGCCACGCCTGCGGACCCGACCTCGCGGGCGACGATGCTCGCTCTCGCGGGCTGGGCCCGACGCCTCGCGGGACGGGACGAGGAGGGCCTCTCGTGGATGGCGCGCGCGTCGGAGACCGCGCCGGACCTCCCCTACGGCGCGCTGATGGAGGCGATCGTCGCCCTCGAGGGATACCTCGCACTGCGGCCGATGCCCGACTCGGTGACGGGCACGCGGAAGGTGACCTATGTACGCCCTCCGGCCGAGTCGCCTGAGATGGCGGAGCGGCGGACGGAGCTGGAAACGCGGATCGAGCGGGCGGCCTCGGCCAGGGTGTGGGGCGAAGGGACCGCGCGGGACTTCCAGGGCGCGCTCGACGCGATCCGTGCCGTCCACTCCGGACGATACGCGGATGCCGAAAAGGGGCTCACCGTCGCGCTCGGTCGGCCTCCGCTGCGCGTGTTTCGCACCGACCTCCTGAGGGCCCGCGCGGAGGTGCGGGCGATCTCCGGGAGGTCCGAGGAGGCGCTCGCCGACCTCCAGGAGGTGGTCCGTTCGCGGCCGCGCTGGACGGACGGCCACCTGCGCATCGGGTACGCGCGGTACGCAATCGGCGACGTACCGGGGGCGCTGCAGGCATACGACGCCGCGCTGGCGCTGGATCCGCGCAGCGTCTCCGCCCTCCTGAATCGCGGGATCGCCCGGTGGACGCAGGGGGACGACGGGATGGCGCTGGCGGACTACGACCAGGTCCTCTCCCTCGATCCCGGGATGCGGGAGGCGCTCGTCAACCGCGCCGTCCTTCACCTGCGGGCGGGACGGCCCGAGGCGGCGCTCGGCGACGCGCGGGAGGCCACCACGCGCCACACGGAGGACGCGGTCGCCTGGGTCGCCCTCGCGCAGGCCCTGGCGGCGACGGGCGACCGGAAGGGGGCGATCCAGGCCGACACGACGGCGATCGAGAAGGGGCCGCGCCTGATGGAGGCCTGGGCGAATCGCGGGGCCCACCGCGCCGCGGAGGGGGACCACGTCGCGGCGATCGCCGATTTCGACCAGGCAATCGCGCTGCACCCGTCCACTTCGGTCCTCTGGCGGAACCGCGCCGGGTCGCACCGCGCGCAGGGGGACCTGGCGGCGGAGCTCAAGGACCTCGAGCGCGGCATCGTAGAGGCCCCGACGGACGCGGAGGCCTGGCGCGCGCTCGGTGCGGCGCGCTTCGAGCGGAACGACCTGGCGGGGGCCCACGCGGCATACGACGAGTCGATCCGGATCGACCCGTCTCACTCGGAGGGGTGGCTGGCCCGGGCGGTGGTGAAGTTCCGGCGGCAGTTGCCCGTGGACGCCATGCAGGACTTCGACGAGGCGGTCCGGCTGGCGCCGCACGACGCCGCGACGCGCATCCAACGCGGCGTGGCTCGGTTCGCGCTGGGGCGGCACGAGGATGCCCTGGCCGACCTCGACGAGGCCGTCCGGATCGACGACGCGCACCCCGAGGCCTGGGAGGCCCGTGCACGGGCGCGTCACACGATGGGGCTCCTGGAGGAGGCGATCGAGGACTACCGCGCCGCGATCGCGCGGATGCGCGGAGAGGGCGAGGCGAAGGCGAGACTGGAGGAGGCGCTCCGCGCCGCGGAGGCGGAGAACGCCGCGAGACGCCCGCGTTGACCCAGGATTCAAAGGAGGCCACCGATCTTGCCCGACTCGCCTATGACTTCTGTGGCGCCACCCTCGGCCCCACCGGGCCATCCGCCCCTTGAGGCGTACCTGGCGCGCCTGTGGCGCGAGCACTCGAACGACCTTGAGTTCGTTGCGCTCTTCGGATCGCGTGCGCGAGGCGACGCTTTCGAAGACAGCGACTACGATCTGCGTGTCGGTCTGCGCGCCGAGGACGGCTTGCGGTTCACCGACCGCGTCGCGGTCTTCATGGACACCGAGTCGGGCAGGGTGCAGGTCTTCCCCTACCCTCTATCGGAGCTGACACGGATGGAGGAGGACTCGAACGCGCTCCTCCTGGAGGCGCTGTCCGTGGGAGTCCCCCTCTTCGACCGCGGCGCATGGAGCGCGATAAAGGCCCGCTTCGACCGCCGCCGCGCCGACGGGCGTCTCGTGCGTCATTCATGGGGTTGGGAGCTGCGATGATGTGCGATTGATGTCCCAGGGGTGGCTCGCGTGCCCGTGCCCGTGCCCGTGCCCGTTTCCCGTGCCCGTGCCCGTGCCTGTGCCCGTGCCCGTTTCCCGTGCCCGTGCCCGTGCCCGTTTCCCGTACGCGTACTCGCTCCCGCTCCCGCTACCCGTGTCCGTGCCCGCTACCCGTGCCCGTTCCCGCGCGGCTCCCTCATGGCCCATGCCGGATGAGGTGTCGCGTCTCACGCACAATGAGACTGCTGTCTCACCCTCAATGGGATCGGGCTCTGGCCGGGGAATTGCCCCTGGCGGTTCTCGGACCGATGTCCGTGGACTTACGACCGAACCTCCGAGGCACGGTCTCATTCCACGTGAATCGCCAGTGCCATTCTGCGTGAGACGCAACAGAGGTTCCCGTCGGGCGCGCGTACGGGTAGCGGGCACGGACACGGGTAGCGGGAGCGGGAGCGAGTACGTGTACGGGAAACGGGCACGGGGACGGGCACGGGGACGGGCACGGGCACGGGCACGGGCAAGGGGGCGGGAACGAGTACGGGAGCTCCCCGTACCGACCGACAGGATTCCCCCTGACACGACACTAGACCCGGGATCGAGGCCTCCCTACAATGCTTGGCCCTTTTCTCCGGGAGACGCCCCATGCGCATCGCGGTCCGACTCGCCGTCCTCCTCGCCCTCGCCGCCCCCCTCGCCGCCGACATCATCGAGCTGCGCAGCGGGGAGCGCATCGAGGACGAGGTCCTCTCGTTCGACGGCCAGACCTTCACGCTCAAGGACCACGGGGCCATCCCCGCCTCCGACGTCAAGGAGGTCAAGTTCATGGCGGCCGCCACCGTCCCCGCCGCCGCCCAGGCCCTCCCGCCCGACGCTTGGGAGGCCCAGGCCGTCCTCGCGCGCGCCAAGGAGGCCCAGGCCGCCTTCCCCGACGTCGAGGGGATCATCCTTCTCGACAGCGGCACCCACGGCGTCACCGCCGAGGGCGCACAGGTCTACCGGTACCACTTCCTCGGCCTCGTCACGTCGCCCAAGACCGTCGAGTGGGCCAACGTCACCGTCGGCTTCGAGGAGGAGCGCCAGCGCGTCCGCATCCCCCTCGCGCGCTCCTTCGCCCCCGACGGCGCCGTCGCCGCAGCCGATCCCGCCGCCGTCCAGGTCGCCGAGCAGAAGGGCGACTCGACGAGCTTCGGACGCAGCAAGATCGCCACCCTCGTCGTCCCGCAGGTCTCCGTCGGCTCCATCGTCGAGTACATCTACGAGCTGGAGACTTTCGACCCGTTCGACAAGAACATCTTCGAGCCCAACTGGTCCTTCCAGGGCGACCAGCCGTTCTGGGAGTCCGTCCTCCGCGTCGAGCTGCCCGAGGGGAAGGAGCTCGTCTACACCACGCGGAACATGCCCGCGGGGACCGAGAAGCCCGTCGTCGAGACGAAGGACGGGAAGACCTCCTACACCTGGCGCACCGAGAAGCTCCCCCCGATCGTCGCGGAGCCCAACGCTCCCGACTCCGCCGACCTCGTCCCGCGCGTGATCGGCAGCCTCATCAAGGACTGGAAGTACTTGAACGACTGGGCCGCCGGCCTCGAGCGCGCCCGCATGGTCGCCACGCCGGAGGTGAAGTCCAAGGTCGAGGAGCTGACCGCGGGCGCGAAGGACGTCGACGAGAAGATCGCCCGCCTCTACCACTACCTGCAGCGCGAGATTCGCTACATCTCCATCAAGGGGAGCATGTCGAGCGGCTGGAGCGGCCACCCCGCCCACGAGACGTTCACGAACCGCTACGGAGACTGCATCGACAAGTCGATCCTCCTCTCCACGATGCTCGGAGAGATCGGCGTCGACGCCTATCCGGTCACCATCAAGACGAACGACAAGGAGACCGCGGTCCGCGACATCCCCGTGCTCGACGCGAACCACGCGATCACCGAGGTCCACCTCAACGACCGGATCTTCTACCTCGACCCCACGCACACGGACTACCGCTACCCCTACTTCCGGAGCGACGACCACGGCGTCACGGCCGTGAACGAGCTGCTCGGGACGATCCGCACGATCGATGTCCCGCCCCCCGACTGGAACTGGAACGACTACGACATCGAGGTCGAGCTCGACGAGAAGGGCGCCGCAAAGGTGCACGTCCTCGCGAAGTACCAGGGGGACTACGAGGCGGGCGTGCGGGCCTACTGGCGCTCCGTCCCCGAGACCGAGAGGCCCCTGAGATTCCAGCAGTACGTCGCGCGGATCGCCCCCGGCGCGAAGCTCCTCTCGTGGAACATGCCCGACGTGGACGACCTGACGAAGCAGCTCGCGATGGAGTACACCTACCTCGCCGAGGGGTTCTGGACCGAGGCGGGTCCCGTGCGGATCCTCGAGGTCCCCGGCCTCTCGTATGACTTCTCCGAGGTCGGGCTGACGGAGCGCAGGTACGACCTGGAGTACGACACGACGAAGAAGACGTCGCACCGCGTCACGTTCAAGCTCCCCGAGGGATACAAGGTGAAGGCCGTCCCCGCGGCACTCGCGCAGGAGACGCCGTATGCGGCCTACAAGGGGACCTACGAGGAGCAGAACGGGACCATCGTCTTCACGGCCGACCTCGAGCGCCGGGCCCGCGTGGTGCCCGCGAAGGACTACGCCGGGTACCGTTCCTTCTGCCAGTCCGTGGCGAAGTTCGCCGAGCAGAAGATGTTCCTCCTCAGGCAGGAAGAATAGAAGAGGCCCGTTTCCCGTGTAGGGGCGACCCGGCGGGGCGCCCCTCGCCACGCGCCTGGATCACGCCGAAATGGAGTTACCCCGATGAAACACCTCTTCCTCCTGTTCGCGATCGCCCTCCCCTGTTCGGCCGACATGCTCTACCTGCGGGCCGGGGAGGAGTACCAGGGCGACCTCGTCTCGATCGACGCGACGGACGTGACGTTCCGCGTCGCGGCCTCGGGCGAGGAGAAGGCCTTCCCGAAGTCCGAGGTCCAGCGAGTCGAGGTCGAGCGCGTCAAGCAGGTGCAGAAGCGCCTGGAGGACCTCGACGAGACGCTCAGGACGGAGATCTGGCCGCGCCGCGTCGAGGCCGATCGGTTCCCCGAGGCGGACTCCGTGATCCTCTACGAGGCGCTCACGGTGATCCTCTCGGACGACGGCAAGGCGATCCACCAGCGCCGCGTCGTGAGGCAGATCCTGACCGAGGCGGGCCAGGACCAGGCGAACATCTACCTGACCTACCGAGCCCGCGACGAGAGGCTCCTCGTCGAGCACGCGCGGACGATCTCGGCGGAGGGGGTCGTCACGGAGCTGTCCGAGTCCGCGATGCGCGACAGCTCGGTGAACGCGAAGGAGCCGGCGTACGACAACGAGCATGAGCTGAAGTTCGCCCTCAAGGGAGGGCTCCCGGGCGCGCTCGTCGACTACCAGACGAGGCGCGAGTCCCGGTGGAACGACCTCGACAACCCGTGGGACATCGAGGAGTCGTTCCAGGAGTCGGAGCCGGTGCTCCACCGGGAGGTGAAGGTGTTCGCCTCGCCGAAGACGGGCGGGCTCGCGATGGCGACCTTCCAGGCCGAGGGGAGGCTCTCGACCTCGATCACGGACCAGCAGGGGACGATCCAGGTGACGGCGGTCGCCGAGGACCTCGAGGGGATCATCGAGGAGCCCCAGAACACCGACGACCCGGACATCGCGCCGCGCCTCGTCCTCGCGCCCGTGCGGAGCGACGAGGACCGCTCGACGTGGACGCGGGTCGGCGAGGGGTACCAGGGGCGCATCGAGGACGCCATGGCGGCGAGCGATGCGTGCGCGAAGAAGGCGCTGGAGCTTTCGACGGACGCGAGCGGGGCCGAGCACACCGCACGGCTCCTCTATCGGTTCGTCGCGCAGGACGTGCGCACGGTCGACGTGTCGCCCTACGAGCACACGTACGCCCCGCGCGCGGCGGATGACGTGCTCCGGGACGGCTTCGGGAACACGCTCGACAAGTCCGTCCTCTTCCTGGCGCTCCTGTCGAAGCAGGGAATCGCCGCGAACCTCGTCTGGGTCCGCACCCAGGGGAGCGGGAAGCTCGCGACGACGGTCCCGACGCTCGCGCAGATGACGACGCCGCTCGTCCGGCTGACGCTGGGCGAGAGGACGGTGTGGGCGCACGTCGGGACGGACGGCCTGCGCCTGGGGCAGATCCCAGACGGGTGCCAGGGCGTTCCGGGGCTGCTCGTGGAGGGCGAGAAGAGCCGCCTCATCGACGTGCCGCTCCTCTCCGCCGAAGAGGCGAGCGAGAAGAACGAGATCCGCGCGAGGCTCCTGGCGGACGGGACGCTCGAGGTCGAGCGCCGCGCCACGGTCACGGGGCCGGACGAGACGACCTGGAGGGAGATGAGGGAGAAGTCGGGGGAGGACCTCAGGATCGCCTTTCAGCAGGCGATCACGGCGCTCCACCCGGCCGCGGAGCTGGTCGATTTCGAGGTCCGCGGGATGAGGGACCTGGATCAGCCGATCACGGTGGTCCTGAAGTACCGCGTGCCGGACTACGCTCTCAAGGGCGGGGAGGACCTGTTGATCCTGCACATCCCGGAGATCAACTATGACGCGTCCGACGTGGGGCGGACGGACCGGGTGTGGGGGCTGGACTGGGACGCGCTGGAGCACGCGACGAACGACGTGCTGGTCGAGATCCCCGAGGGGTTCGAGGTGAAGTCGGTTCCGGCGGGGGTCTCCTGCGACATGCCGGGGCTCCACTATGCGGCGTCGGCGGGCGAGCTGCCGGGGAGCGTGAAGTTCCACGACGAGTTCGCGCGGACGACGCTGACGCTGGGCGCGGACCGCTATGACGACTGGAAGCGGCTCGTGGAGACGCGAGCGCGGGTGGCGAGGGAGTACATCGTCCTGGTCCGCAAGTCGGAGTAGCGCGGATGAAGGCCTTCCTCGTCCTGCTCACGCTCGCCCTCCCCGCGCTCGCCGGCCCCGACTACGAGGCGGCGCTGGAGGCAATGCGCGAGGAGATGGGCGACGGGTTCCGCGTCGAGCATGTCGGGCTCTTCGTCGTCGCCACGGACGCCGACGAGCGGACCTACGAGCGCGCAAGGGGGTCACTGACCGGCTGCGGCGACGCCCTCCTCTCGACCTACTTCGACACGCGCCCCGACTGGGTCCTCGCGTGCTACCTGTTCGACGGCGGGGAGAGCTACGGCGCGTTCGTACAGAAGCGGTTCGGCCACGAGCCTACGAGCCCGTACGGCTTCTACAGCCGCGCGGGGAAGTGCCTGGTCATGGACATCTCGACGGGGACGGGGACGCTGGTGCACGAGATGGTCCATGCCTTCGCGGAGGCCGACTTCCCGTCGGTCCCGGCCTGGTTCAACGAGGGGCTGGGCTCGCTCCACGAGCAGTGCTCCATGGGAGCCGATGGCACGCTCGAGGGGCTGACGAACTGGCGCCTCCCGATCCTCCAGAAGGCGCTGACGGCAGGCACGGTGCCGACGTGGGAGGAGCTGACGAACCTCTCCGACGACGACTTCTACGGGGAGGACAAAGGGGTGAATTACGCGAGCGCCCGCTACCTCTGCATGTGGCTGCAGCAGCAGGGCCTCCTGGGGCGATTCTACGAGCAGTTCCGCGACCACGCCGCGGACGACCCGCACGGCTGGGCGACGCTCCAGTCGGTCCTCGCCCGCCCGGCCGACGAGTGCGAGGCCGAGTGGCGCGCCTGGGCCGCGAAGCTGGAGTGGAAGCGATAGCGAGGCGGCCTCGCCTACTCCGGCGCGACCAGCCTGCGCAGCGCCTCGACGGCGACGCACTCCTTCACGACCATCTGGAGGTTTGGCGCCTTCTCCTCGCCATGCCCCTCGGCATGGACCGAGTGCGTGCTCGCCGCGATGCCGATGACTGCGCCGCGGTCGTTTAGGACAGGAGAGCCGCTCGACCCCTGGGCGTAGTCGGCTGTGATGATCAGCCTCGACACCCTCCGCTTCTCCTTCACGGCGACCGCGTAGCGCGAGACGTGGCCCACGGTCAGCGACCAGAAGTGGTTGTGAGGGTGACCGATCACGGTCACCGGCGTCCCCGCGGGGGCCGTCTCGCCAAGCGGGATCGGCGTGAACCCCTCCCCGTCGATCTGCAGGACCGCCACGTCCTCCGCGGCGTCCGCCGCCAGGACCTCCGTGACCGCGTGGACCTTGCCGTCGGACGTCATGGCCCCCATCGCGCCGTGCTTCGGGTCGTTCACCACGTGGTGGTTCGTCGCCACGGCGCCCGAGGCGGTCAGCACGAACCCCGTGGCGATGGCGAGGTGCCAGTTCTGGCACTTCTCGCACTTGAAGAGGGAGCCGATGAGGACCACGCCGGAGCGGAGCGCCTCGAAGAGCTCCGCGGGCGTCCGCGGCTCCGAGGGGGCGGCCGGGAGGTCCAGCTCGTGGCGCGTCCGCGCAAGCTGTTCGATCAGCGTCGCGGCAGGGGTTGCCTCCCCCGCCGCCTGGAGCGCCGACAGCTCGGAGAGCATCCGGTCGTGGATCGCCTTGTCGTCCACCGGGAGCGTCGGCCCGCCGCAGGCGACGGAGGGGTCGTCCTCCGCGATGACGGACATGGTCAGGGCGAGGACGAGGAGGACCGGGCGGGCGGGGAACATGGACAGGCCGCCCATCCTATTTGTCCTTCCCCTTCCCCTTTCCCTTCCCCTTGTCGTCCGGCTTGCCCTTGTCGTCGGGCTTGCCCTTGTCATCGGGCTTGCCCTTGTCGTCGGGCTTCGCCGTGGGGTCGTGCTTGCCCTTCGCCGCCTTCTCCGCCTTCTTCTGCTCCTTGCGATCCTTCACGCGCTCGTGGATCGCCGCGGCCAGCTCCTTGCCCTTGAGCCCGCCGTGAACCTGCGCCTTCACCCACTGGCCGAGGTTCTTGTACTCCTCCTCGTCGTCCGTGGGGTCCGCGTCCTCGGCCTCTGCGGCGACCGCCTCGACGACCGCGACCTTCAGGATCTCGTGCGCGTGCTCGTGCTCCACCTCCTCCACGACGACCGTCTGGACGAGGTCCTTCGATACCTCGAACGAGAACCCCGAGTTCACGCTCCGGGTGAAGAGCCCGAACGACAGCTCCGCGTCCCAGTGCGTGTCGGGGTGCTCGTGCTGATAGGTGCCGAACCACACGCCGAACTCCGCATGGGCCTGCGTCATCCGCACCTCGTGCTCGGCGCGCGTCTCGACGCTCCACGTGTCCCAACCCACCGGGTGGCTCCCCTCCCACCCCACCGTGATCTCCACGCCCACCGTCCCGTCCGCCCACACGAACGGCGCCGCGGCGAGGCACACCAGGACTGCTAGCGACTTCATCGTTTCCTCCTTCATACCCCTGGCGAGTCCACAGAGAGCATACTACGCCGCGAAGACCGCGGCAAACTCCCGCGCGACAATCGGATCGACCTCAGGCGTTCCGCACGGCCTGCCCAGGAGCCGCGTCATCGAGGTCATCACGTCCGGATCGAACCCGCACGGGCGGATCATCTGGAAGAAGCGCAAGTCGGGGTCGCAGTTCAGCGCGAAGCCGTGGTACGTCACCCAGCGCCGCACGGCGACGCCCAGGGAGGCGACCTTGGATCCCCCCACCCACACCCCCGTGGCCCCCTCGCGGCGCTCCCCCGCGAGGCCGAACGCGCCGAGCGTCCGGATCAGGACCTCCTCGAGGTCTCGCAAGTAGCGGTGCACGTCGCCGCCGCGCGGGGTCAGGTCGATCACGGGGTACCCGACGAGCTGCCCGGGCCCGTGCCACGTCATCTCCCCGCCCCGCTCGATCGAGAAGACCGGCACGCCCGCGACGTGGGTCATTCCCTCGATCGCGTTCCGCCTCCCCTGCGTGAAGACGGGCTCGTGCTCGCAGAGGAGCAGCGCGTCGGGGACCTCTCCGGCGATCCGGCGGTCGACGCGCTCCTTCTGGAGCCGCCACGCCTCGGCGTACTCGACGCGCCCGAGTCGGACGACCTCCACGGCGCTACTTCGCGAAGATGTGGATGGCGCGGCCATGCACGGCCTCCGCGGCCTCCATCAGCGACTCCGGGAGCGTGGGGTGCGCGTGGACCGTGAGGGCGAGGTCCTCCGCCGTGGCCCCCATCTCGATGGCGAGGGCCGCCTCGGCGATCAGGTTCGACGCCTCGGGGCCGACGATCGACACGCCCAGGACGATGTCGCTCGCCTGGTCAGCGACGATCTTGACGAACCCCTCCGTCTCCCCCGTGGACAGGGCCCGTCCGCTGGCGGCGAAGGGGAACTTCCCGACGCGCGGCTTGTACCCCGCCTTTTCCGCCTCCTCCTCGTTCATGCCCACGGTCGCGACCTCGGGGTCCGTGAAGATCGCGCCGGGCATCGCGCGGACGTCGTAGACGCTCCGGCGCCCCGCGAGGGCCTCCGCCGCCACGATCCCCTGCTTCGACGCGCGGTGCGCGAGGAGCGGCCCGCCCGTGACGTCGCCGATCGCGAAGACGTTTCCGACGTTCGTGCGAAGCGTCGAGTCGACCTGGATGAACTTCCTCTCAGTGAGGTGGACGTGGATCGCCTCCAGGTTGAGCGACTCCGTGTTCGGCTTCACGCCGACGCAGACGAGGACCTTGTCGACGTCGATCGAGAGGTCCCCCTTCTTCGTCTCGACGGAGACCTTCGCCGTGCCGTCGCCGAGCACCGTCGCCGACTTCACCTTCGACTCGAGGTGGATCGCGACGCCCCGCTTCTTGAGCGACCGCTGGACGATCTGGACGAGGTCGAGGTCGGTCCCGGGCAGGAGCTGCGGCATCAGCTCGACGACGGTGACCTGGCTGCCGACCTTGGCGAAGAACGTCCCGAGCTCCAGGCCGATGACGCCTCCGCCGATGACCATCAGGCGCTTCGGGACCTCGGCGAGGTCGAGGGCCTCCTTCGACGAGATGATCGTCTTGCCGTCGAACGGGAGTCCAGGCAGCTCGATCGGCCGACCCCCCGTGGCGATGATGAACTGCTCCGCCTCGACGGTCTGGACGGTCCCCTTGTGCGACTTCACCTCCAGCGAGCGGGGCCCGGTGAAACGGGCGTCGCCGAGCGCGAGCTCGATGCCGTGCATCTTGAGGAGGGAGGCGATCCCGTTGCCGAGCCTCTGGACCACGCCGTCCTTCCAGCGGAGGAGCTTCTCCATGTCGATGCGGACCGACTCGGCGACGATCCCCATCTCCCCGGCGTTCTTCATCCGTTCGAAGAGGGACCCGGCGGCGATGAGCGCCTTCGACGGGATGCAGCCGTAGTTGAGGCAGGTCCCGCCGAGGCGGTCGCGGTCGACGAGGACGACCTTCTTGCCGAGCTGGGCGAGGCGGATCGCGGCGACGTACCCGCCGGGGCCCGCGCCGATCACGCACGCTTCATGTCTGCTGGAGGCCATGGGTGGGATTTCCTTCTACAGGGGGAACTCGCCCTCGGCTTTGCCGAGGCCGTGCTTCTCCTCGACCTCGCGCTTGAGCTGTTCTCGCTGCTCGCGGAGGGGCGCGGGGAGGGAGGCGTAGACGTCGTCAAAGAGGGTGCCGATCGGCGGCGGACCGCCCTGCTCGGCCTCGGAGATCGCCTTGCCGATCCGGTCGTTGAACTCGGCCTGGGCCGCCTCCTCCTGCGCCGTGCTCCACAGGCCGCGCTCCTCGAGGTAGCGGCGGAAACGGACGATCGGGTCGCGCTTGACGGCCTCGTCGACCTCGGGCCCCTCGCGGTACCTCGTCGGGTCGTCGCTGGAGGAGTGGCCGCCCAGGCGGTACGTGACCGCCTCGATGAGCGTCGGCCCCTCACCGCGACGGGCCCGATCGACGGCCTCCTTCGTGACCCGATAGACGGCGAGGATGTCGTTCCCGTCGACGCGGACCCCAGGCATGCCGTACGCCTCGGACTTGACGGCCACGCCGTCGCTCGCGGTCTGCGACCGGAACGGGACGCTGATCGCCCACTGGTTGTTCTGGCAGAAGAGGACGACGGGGGCCTTCCAGACGCCCGCGAAGTTGCAGGCGACGTGGAAGTCGGACTCGCTCGTCGCGCCGTCGCCGAGGTAGGCGATGCAGACGACCTTGTCGCCGCGGTAGCGGGCCGCGTAGGCCGCCCCGACGGCGTGGGGGATCTGCGTCGCGATGACGCTCGACCAGGAAACCTGGTTCACCGAGCGGTCGCTGTAGTGGCACGGCATCTGCCGTCCCTTGAGGATGTCGCGCGAGTTCCCCATGTTCTGCGCGACGAGGAGCGAGAGCGAGTAGCCGCGGAGGACCGCCACGCCGCCCTGGCGGAGGGCGGGGAAGACCCAGTCCTGCGGCTCCAGGGCCATGCCGCTGCCGATGACGGCCGCCTCCTCGCCCGTGGCCGTGCCGTAGAAGCCGATCCGCCCCGCGCGCTGGAGGCTGAGCATGCGCACGTCGAGCGTGCGGAGGAACGCCATGTTGCGGTACATCCGCACGAGGTCGTCCGCGCTGAGGTCCGGCGGCGCGCCGCCGTTGACCTTCCCCTCGGGCGTCAGCACTTGCAGGAGGTCAGCCGTCACTAGAGGCCTTCCAGCAGGAGCAGCTTGGGGTCCTCGAGGAAGCGGATCACGCGCTGGAGGAACGCCGCGCCGACCGCGCCGTCCACCACGCGGTGGTCCAGGGAGATCGCGAGGTTCATCATGTGCCGGATGACGATCTTGTCGTCGTCCTTCACGACGGGGCGCTTCGCGATCTTGTGCACGCCCAGGATCGCCACCTCGGGGTGGTTGATGATCGGCGTCGCGAGCAGCCCGCCGAGCGCGCCGAGGCTCGTGATGCTGAAGGTCCCGCCCTGGAGGTCCTCGAGCTTCGACTTCCCGTCGCGCGCGTCGTTCGAGAGGCGGTCGATCTCGCGGGCGATCTCCAGGATGCTGCGGCGGTCGCAGTCCTTCACGACCGGAACGATGAGTCCCTCGGGGGCCGCGGTGGCGATCCCGAGGTTGTAGTACTTCTTGAGGACGACCTCCTGCCGCTCGTCGTCGAGCGAGGCGTTGAGGAGGGGGTACTCCTTCAGGCCGATGACGAGGGCCTTCACGATGAAGGGCAGGTAGGTCAGCTTCACGCCGCGCTTCTCGGCGATGTCCTTGGCGTTCGCGCGGAGCTCCACCAGCTCCGTCATGTCGCACTCCTCCACGTAGGTGAAGTGCGCCGCGGTGTGGCGCGAGTGCGTCATGTGCTGGGCGATGCGGCGGCGCAGGCCGCGGAGGGGGACGCGCTCCTCGCGGGAGCCGGCGGGGACGGGAGCGGGTACGGGAACGGGAACGGTACCGCGGGCAGCGGTCGCGGGCGCGGGGGCCTTCTTGCGATCCGCGAGGCCGCGGACGTCATCCTTGGTGACCCGGCCGCGGGGGCCGGAACCGGCGATCTGGCCGAGGTCGACGCCGAGGTCGCGCGCGAGCTTTCGCGTCGCGGGCGTCGCGAGGACCTTGCCGGACGAGGTCGCGCCCCCTGGGCCGGGCCGCTCGGCGACCGCAACCGTGGACTCGGAGTGCGCCGCGACCGAATGCGCCCCGACGGCCTGGACCGCGTGCGCAGGCGCGGCGGCCGCCGCGGCGGAAGCGGTGCCGGCCTCATCGATGACTACGAGGACGCTGCCGACGGGAACGACCTTCCCCTCGAGGGCCACGATCTTCCTGATGACGCCCTTCCTGGGCGACGGGATCTCGACCGTCGCCTTGTCCGTCATCACCTCCACGAGGGGCTGGTCCTCGCGGACCGCGTCGCCCTCCTGGACCTTCCACTTGACGATCTCGCCTTCCGCGATGCCTTCGCCAATGTCGGGGAGTTTGAAGTCCACGGCGCCCCTCGTCTAGCAACCGGTTTGGACGGATTGGCCAGGGGCGACCCTGCGGGTCGCCCCTACAGGGGGACTGGTCCGATCAAAAGTGGACAACCTTTTCGATGCCGTTGAGAATCCGATGCGCGTCGGGCATGTACGCATGCTCGAGCGTGTACGGGAACGGCGTGTCGAAGCCCGTGACGCGGACGATCGGGCCCTCCAGGTACTCGATCGCCTTCTCGGCCACGAGCGCGCTGATCTCCGCGCCCCAGCCGCCCGAGCGCGGCGCCTCGTGCGTCACCACCAGGCGCCCCGTCTTCGCGACGCTCGCGAGGATCGCCTCCTCGTCGTACGGATAGATCGTGCGGAGGTCGATCACCTCGCACGAGATCCCCTTCGCCTGCGCCTCCTCGGCCGCCTTCACCGCGTCCGTCACCATCGCGCCCCAGGCGACGATCGTGCAGTCCTTCCCCTCGCGGGCGATGCGCGCCTTGCCGATCGGGACGGTGTAGTCCCCCTCGGGGACCTCTCCCTTCACGCTTCGGTAGATCCGCTTCGGCTCGAGGAACATCACCGGGTCCTCGTCGCGGATCGAGGAGAGCAGGAGCCCCTTCGTGTCGTAGGGAGTCGAGGGGATCACGACCTTCAGGCCCGCCGTGTGCGCGAAGAAGGCCTCCGTCGACTGGGAGTGGTAGTGCCCGCCGCGGATCCCCCCGCCGTACGGCGAGCGGATCACCATGGGGACCGTGTACTGGCCACCGGAGCGGTAGCGGAACTTCGCCGCCTCGTTCACGATCTGATCGAAGGCGGGGAGGATGAAGTCGAGGAACTGGATCTCGGGGACCGGGCGGAGGCCGTAGAGCGCCATGCCGATCGCCGTGCCGACGATCCCGCTTTCGGCGAGCGGCGTGTCGATCACGCGCTGGCCGCCGAACTCGTCGAAGAGCCCCTCGGTCGCGCGGAAGACGCCGCCGTTCTTCCCGACGTCCTCGCCCAGGACGACGACGCGGTCGTCGCGGCGCATCTCTTCCTTGAGGGCCAGGTTGACGGCCTGGAGAAGGGTGACTGTGGGCATCCTGGCCTCCTAGAGCGGGAAGAAGCCCTGGTTTTCCGAATGGACGCCGAGGCGCTTCATCTCCTCGAGCTGCTCCTTCAACTGGGGAGGCATCTCGGCGTAGACGTTCTGGAACATGGTCTCGAGCGCGGGCGGCGGGACCTTCTCCTGCCGAGTGAAGGCGTCCTGGACCTCCTGGCGGACCGCGGCCCAGAGGGCCTCGTCCTGGTCCTTCGACCAGACCTTCTCGCGCTCCAGGAAGCGGCGGAAGCGCTCGATCGGGTCCTTCCGCCTCCACTCCTCGCAGGTCTTCTCGTCACGGTACCGCTTCGGGTCGTCGCTCGAGGAGTGCGGGCCCATCCGGAAGCTCACCGCCTCGATGAGCGTCGGCCCCTCGCCCGCGCGGGCGCGCTCGACCGCCTCGCGCGTCGCGGCCCAGACCGCCAGGACGTCGTTCCCGTCCACGCGGCGGCCCGGCATGCCGTAGGCCTTCGCCTTCTGCGCGATCGTCTCGCTCCCCGTCTGCGAGGCGTATGGGACGCTGATCGCCCACTGGTTGTTCGTGCAGAAGAAGACGCACGGGGCCTTCCAGACCCCAGCGAAGTTCAGCCCGCAGTGGAAGTCGTTCGAGCTGGTCGAACCGTCGCCGAAGTAGGTCACCGCGACGATCGGGTCCTTCCGGATCTTCGCCGCCATCGCGACCCCCGCGGCCTGGACGATCTGCGTCCCGATCGGGCTCGAGATGCTGACGAAGCGGATGTCCTTGAAGCTGTAGTGCACGGGCATCTGGTGCCCCTGCACGAGGTCGTTCACGTTCCCGAAGAGGTTCGCGACCATGTCGTCGAGCCGCGCCCCGCGGTGCATCGCGACGCCCGGCACGCGGTAGTGCGGGAAGACCCAGTCCTCCGCGCCGTACGCGTGGACGCTGCCGATCTGCGCCGCCTCCTCCCCGATGGACGGCAGGTGGAAGCCGATCAGCCCCTTCCGCTGCGTCATCAGGCCGCGCTCGTCGAAGCAGCGCACGAGGACCATCTCGCGGTACATCTCGAGCAGCTCGACCTCGGGGAGGGGCGTGGTAAACGCCTGCTTCACCGCCCCGTCGGCGTCGATCACCTGGAGCACCTGTTCGCTCATTACGCTCTCCCACGCTCCTGGAGAATCGTCCGAATGTAGAACTCGCCGGCGCGATACGAGCTCCGCACGAGCGGCCCCGCGGCCACGTAGCGGAACCCCATCGCGAGCCCCTTCCCCTCCAGCTCCTTGAACCGTTCGGGCGCGACGAACTCCGCCACCGGGAGATGCCACGCGGAGGGCCTGAGGTACTGCCCGAGCGTCAGGAACTCCACGCCGGCGTCGCGCACGGCCTGCATCGCGCCCAGGACCTCCTCGTCGGTCTCCCCGAGGCCGAGCATGATCGAGGTCTTCGTCGGGCGGGCGGGGTCGAGGTCGCGGAGGAAGCGCAGCACGCGGACCGACTGATCCCACGTCGCGCGGTGGTCGCGGACGCGGTCCTGGAGGCGTTCCACCGTCTCGACGTTGTGCGCCATCACGTCGGGGCGGGCGTCGCTCACCGTCCTGAGGGCCGCCTCGTCCCCCTGGAAGTCGGGGATGAGGACCTCGACGAGGAGGTTCGGGCTGGCGGCCTTCGCAAGGCGGATGGTCTCCGCGAAGTGCCCCGCGCCGCCGTCGGCGAGGTCGTCGCGGTCGACGCTCGTCAGGACGACGTACTCGACGCCGATCTCCGCGAGCGTCCGCGCGACGTTCGCGGGCTCCTCGGGGTCGGGGGGCGCGGTCGGCCTGCCCGCCTTGACCGCGCAGAAGCGGCACCCGCGGGTGCAGAGCTCCCCCATGAGCATGAGGGTCATCGTCCCGCCGCCCCAGCACTCCCCAATGTTGGGGCACTGGGCCTCCTCGCAGACGGTGTGAAGGTTGAGCGAGCGGACGAGGCCCTTCAAGCGGGTGTAATTCGGACCGCCGGGGGCCTGGACCTTGAGCCAGGCGGGTTTGCGGACCGACTCGGCGACACCCACGGCTCACTCCAGGTGCGGATGAAGCGAAGAAATGTAATGATACAAAGGAGTGTGGGCAAGGGAAAGAGCCGTTCTGAAGGACGCCTGGAGATCCCAGATCCAAGATCCCAGATCCCAGCAAGATCCCAGGTCCCAACACTTGAGTAGGGCATACAGATGTTGGGATCTGGGATCTTGCTGGGATCTGGGATTTGGGATCTGGGATCTCCGCGCCTCAGCGCGGTTCAGCGCGCCCGCGCCTCGTCCGCGGCGGCCCCCGGTTCGTCTCCCAACGCGCGGCGCGCCTCGGCGCGCAGGCGGTACGCCTCCTTGAGCGAGGGGTCCAGGCGGAGGGCCTCGGTGAGGAGCACGTCGGCGCGCGAGGGGTTGCCGCGCTCGTGCAGCTCGCCCTCGGCGAGGCGGACGAGCGACATCGGGCCGGAGTAGGGGCGCGGCCACGCCGCGAACGCCGCGACGCCGAGCACCACGACGCCGACCGCCACGGCCCACGCCGCCCACGGGCGACGCCGGCGCTCCTTCGGCGGCGGGTCGCCCCGGGTCCACGCCTCGAGCGCCTCCGCCATCGCCAGCGCCGTCGGGAAGCGGTCCTCCTTCTCCTTCTCGAGCGCGCGGAGGCAGATCCGCTCCAGCTCCGGCGGCACCCCCTCCTTCTTCCCAGACGGGGGCACCGGGTCGCAGACGAAGATCGACTCGATGATCTCCTCCGTGGTCGTGCCCGAGTGCGGGCTCGTCCCGCAGAGCGCCTCGTAGAGCACCGCGCCGAGGGAGTAGATGTCGCTCCTGGCGTCGAGGTCGGCGCTCCCCGAGGCCTGCTCGGGAGGCATGTACGCCGGCGTCCCCATCCCGTCGCTCGACATCGCGTGCTTCCACCCGACGAGCTTCGCCATCCCGAAGTCGGCGAGGAGGACCTTGCCGGAGGGGTCGACGAGGAGGTTGCCGGGCTTGATGTCGCGGTGCACCACGCCGCGCTGGTGGACGGAGTGCAGGGCCCGGGCGGCCTGCGCCATCAGGCGGGCCGCCTCGTCGTGCGGGATCGGCCCCTTCGCGAGCCGCTCCCAGAAGTCCCCCCCGGAGACGAACGGCATCGTGTACCAGAGGCGCTCGTCCTCGATCCCCGCCTCGAGGATCGGGACCACGCCCGGAAGTCGGATGCGGGAGGGGATGCCGTCGGGGGCGATGAAGCTGCGCCTGAACTCCGGGGCGTCGAGCTCGCACTCCCCCGAGAGCCCCGCCGCTTTCCGGTCCGCGGGGGAGAAGTACAGCTTGAGGGCGACCTCCGCCTTCGCTTCAGGGTCGAAGGCGAGGAACACCGCCCCCATCCCCCCTTCACCGAGGGTCCGCCTGACCTCGAACCGCCCGAACTTCCCCCCTACCCAGGAGGCCGCTTGCACCCTATCTGACCCCGATGGAATACGTCCCGACGCCCCACGTCATGTGGGAGCAGCGCACATAGTACCACCCCGTGTACGGGAGCGTGAGGGTGATCCTCGAGGCCTTGGTCGAGGCGGATGCGTTGTCGTTCGTCGTCAGCAGGACGCCGGAGGCGTTGTAGAGGCGAAGGAGCGTGTCCATCGTCGACGGCGAGAGGCCGCTCGTCTCGACCACTGTCGACCGGCCCGCCGTTCCGTAGAAGCGGAACCAGTCCACGTCGCCCGAGGGGCTGATCGACCCGGGCGTCGGCGCGTACAGCAGCCTGAGCAGCGTCGCCGTGGCGGAGGTGTTCCCGTGGTCGTCGGGCTGCGACGCCCCGATCCGGTAGTCCCCCGTCCCGGTCGAGGACGCGTGCCGCACGCGGATGTAGTGCCGCCCGCTCGCCGCCGCCGTCCACTGCACGCGGGACGCGAGGCCGCCGTCGACGTTGTTGTTCTCCATCACCACCGTCGTGCCGTTCGGCTGGTAGACGGTCAGCACGCTGTCCATGCCGTTCGTCAGCGTGTTCGTGAAGACGCGGTAGGTGTAGGACTGCATGCAGTTGACGTAGAAGAAGTCGACGTCGCCCGCCGCCTCGATCCTCCCCGCGACGGCGTTCGCCCCGATCGTCAGGTTGGCCGCCGTCGACGGCGTGTTGCCGTAGTCGTCCGTCGGCGTGGTCCCCCCTCCCCCGCCGCCGCCCCCGCCGCCGGCCCCGCCGTTCACGGCGCCGACGCCCGTCTGGTAGAGCTGGCGGATCCCCGCGATGTCGTCGGAGCGCAGGTCGTTCACGACGCCGATGTAGGTCGGGTACATCACGGCGTTCGGGTCCGCGGAGTGCCCGAGCCCCAGCCCGTGCCCGGACTCGTGCAGCGCCACGGAGTAGAGGTCGTAGTCCGAGCCGACGTGCCACGTGTAGGCCTCGTTCACGTGCATGTCGCCGCCCAGGGAGTTCGACCACGGGAAGAAGCAGTGGGCCAGGACGTACTGCCCGAAGTTGTAGGGGCACCCCGCGTGCGTGTCGGGGCCGAAGTGGATGTCCATCGAGTTCGCGAGCGCCGGCGACGAGGTCGAGTTCCAGTTCACCACGACGTACCTGGACCACGTCCCGATCGCACGGACCAGCTCCGACCGCTGCGTCGCCTGCGAGAGGTCGGCGGTCGGCGTCCCGAAGTAGTAGGTGAGCGTCGTCGATCCCGCCCCGCTCCCGTCCCACCCCGGCGCCCCCTCGAGGCTGTATTCGGCCGGGGGAAGCGGCCCGCTCGACTGTCCGGCGCACCAGAAGGCCTCCTCGCCCGCCGCCATTGGGTCGCTCGCGGGAATGACGTACCCGACCGTCTCGTGCCGTGAGACGCTCTCCAGGTGTTCGATGTCGACCTTCGCCACGACCACGTGCCCGGGCAGGCCCGCGCAGTGGACCGGCGCGAGGCCCATCGCCTGGAGGACGCGGTCCGCCTCGGACTGGGCCACGTCGGCGTGGAACTCCACGGCCACGCTCGTCGCCCCCTTCTCCTCGACCGTGTCATAGGAGAGGCGCGACAGGCGGTCCTGCGGCTCCAGGAGGAACGCCGCGTCCACGCCCTCGACGCCCTCGAGCGTCGCGCCGATCGGCGCGGAGACCGAGACCACGTCGGAGCCGACCATCGCGACCGCGTCGATCCCCTTCGCGCGGAGGGCCTCGATGAGCGCCGCGAGGTCTCCGTGGAACTGGATCAGGAAGTGCCGTCGCGACCCGACCGGGCCGGTCGGCTCCGGAACCTCGACCCCGAGCGGCGGGATGAAGCTCCGGCTCTTCAGGCGTACGACGCGATCCGCCTTGCCGGCCGCCTCGCGGGCCTGCGCGACGATCACGGCGCTCCAAGCGGTCCTCCAGGCGAGCAGGACGTGGGAGGACTTCGAGTCGTCCAGCAGCGCCGCGACGTTCGTCATCGAGGTCCCCTCGGCGAGGAGGACCGTCAGCTCGCTCCGCCCGTCCGTGTCGAGGTCGGCGCACGAGGGCCTCGCCTCGCCCGCGGCCTCGGCGTAGTCCGACCACGGGACGCGGGTCCAGGTGACGCGGTTGTCGCCATACACGTCGGCGATCACGGCGACACAGGCGCCGCCGCCAGGACCCGTTCCGACGACGAGCTCGCCCTGGCCGTCGCCGTCGACGTCGCCGATCGACGGCCACGTACCGAGGTCCCGCTCGTTTGCCTCGCTCCAGGGCAGGCGGGCCCACGAGAGCACGTTCAGCTCACGATAGACCGCCATCCAGCCGCCGCTCTTCGCGCCATCCGCGAGACCGAGGACAACCTCGTCCTTCCCATCGCCGTCGAGGTCCCCCGCGGCGGGCCTGACTTCGCCGCTCGCCTCGTTGTAGGCCTTCCACGGAACCGAGAGCGTCGCGAGGAGGGCAAAGTCCTTCGCCGCGTCGTCGAAGACGTAGGCGACGCCGGACCTCGAGCAGCCGACGACGATCTCGTCCTTCCCGTCGCCGTCAACGTCCCCGAGGGCCACTCGGGTCGCCCCGCCGGCCTTCGCATAGTCGGACCACGGGACGCGCTTCCAGGCGAGGAGTTTGCAGCCATGGCCGGGGTCGTCGAGGACGGCGAAGGCGCCGTCCCCCCCGTCGCCGAGGCCGACGACGACCTCGAGGTCGGCGTCCGTGTCGAGCTGGGCCGCCACGGGGCGGACCTCGCCGCGGTGGTCGGCGTAGGCCTGCCACGGAACCTGGGTGCGGCCGATCGCCGGTGCGTCCAGGCCGCGGTAGAGGGTGATCCACCCTCCCCCGCCGGCCGGGGAGCCGACGACGACGAGGCCCTTGGGCGCGGGCGCGCCTCCTCCGAGACCGACGGGGGTGTCGCCAAGCCGCCCGTAGACGGCGAAGAGCGCGCCGAGGAGCGACCCGAGGAGGGCGGCGGTCGCGACGGTCGGCTTGGAAGGCCACTTCATGGGCACCCCCTTGTTAGTGGAAGAGCGCGTTGGCGATCCGCGGCGTAGCCCACGCCTCGAGGTTGGCTCCGAACGCGACCAGCCCGAGGCCGATCATGAGGAGCTGGGCCGAGGCGAGGGCGACGCGGCGGAACGGCGACGAGTCCCAGTGGTATTTCGCCATGGCCTTCGAGAGGAAGATCCCCGCGAGGGCCGCCAGGACGTATCCGGTCGCCTCGAAGGCGACGTGAGGAGAGGTGGTGAGGAAGACCTTGGCGCCGTAGGCGAGCTTGTCGTCGGGCTGGGTGCGAACCATGAAGCCGTACACGGCGCCCCAGACGGAGGCGTTCCAGCCGAGGACGAGGAGGGCGCCTCCCGCGCGGAAGAGGAGCGCGCAGAGGAAGCAGCCGAGGAGGACGATGCCGTTGTGGCGGAGGTTGGCGCCCGCGGTGCCGAAGTCGACCCCCTGGATGCGGAGGTACTCCTGACTGAAGCGCTCGAGCTGCGGGCCGAGGCCCCTCGTGGTCCCCTCGACGAAGTAGGTGAGGAGGCCGAAGCCGAGGAGCATACCGAGGAAGAGGCAGATGATCTTGCCCGCGAGGCGGAGGTTGGCGCGGTGGGGGCTCTCGCGGTAGGTCCAGATGGCGTCGCGATTCTCCTCGAGAACGGCGACCATTTCCTCTTCGAGGGAGAGGACGAGGAGGAAGACGGCGACGAGGCCGCCGGAGGCGGGGAAGAAGAAGTTGCCTGCCCAGACGGACACGGCCGTGGAGACGAGGGCGGCGACGAAGAGGAAGAGGGAGTGCCGGCGGACCTTGAGCGGGAAGAGGGTTGCGGGACGAAAGAGGACCGTCCCGAACCGCCCTGACGATGTCCCCACGGGGACGTGCGGGCGAGCTGTTGGGGCAGCGACGGGCAACTACACCTCCGGCCCCCTGACCTCACAATTGTGCGCTAACCGGTAACCCCGGGTCAACCTGAATCTCGGAGGTCGTCGGAATGTGCATCCCGCCGTGGCGCATGGAGATCCGTCCGGGGGAGCGGGCGTTGTGGACCCGGGGGCGCAGAGACCGCTATACTCCCGCTCCCTATGTCCCCAGGAGGGGCGCCTATGGCCGCTTCACCCCGCGCGCGACAGGTCGTGATCGCCCTCGCCGTCCTCTTGCCGGCGCTGTGCCTCTCGCTGCTCGGCCTGGCCCGTGAGCGCACGCGAGCGGCGAGGCTCTCGGAGCGCCACGCACGTGAACTCGCGCGCCTGCTGGCGATGCAGCAGGAGTCGACGATCGAGGAAGCCCGAGGGCTCCTCGTCGTCCTCTCGCGGCTCCCCGCCGTGAGGGGAAGGAACACTTCGGCGTGCGCCTCGCTCTTCGTGGATGCGATCCGCGGGTCCGCGAGGTACGCCAACGTAGGGATGCTCGCGGCGGATGGGACCGTCCTCGCGAGCGGGCTGGCGGAGAAGGGGCCGATGTCGCTCGGCGACCGGCCGTACTTCAAGCGCGCGGTCCGATCGAGGTGCTTCTCGATCGGGGACTACCAGATCGGGAGGTTGACGGGGCGTCCGACGATCAACGTCGCCCTCCCCCTGCTCGATGCGATGGGGAACGTGGAGAACGTTCTCTTCGCCGCGCTTGACCTGTCGGGGCTCGACGAGGCGTTCGCGCGCATGGCGTTGCCGAGCGGGTCGGCCGTGCTGCTCCTGGACCCGTCGGGGACCGTCGCGGCGTGGGTCCCCGAGCGGGCGGAGACGGAGGGGCACGCCTTCCCCGACTCGCCGCTCGTCAAGGCGATGCGGGAGGGCACCGAGGGGGCGATCGAGGCGGAGGGGCTCGACGGCGCGGCGCGCTGGTTCGGGTACGCGCCGGTGGCGGTCGAGGGCGGCGAGGGGATGCCGCGGGTCGCGGTCGGCGTGCCCCTGGAGGCGGCGGACGCGGGGTACTCAGGAGCGCTGTGGCTCTCGCTCGGGGGCCTGGGCGTCCTCGCGATCGTGGCCCTGGCGCTTGCCTGCGCGTGGGGGCGGGTGTAGCACCCCGTGGATGAGGTGATGCGACGGTTCGTCGCAAGATGTCGAACCGTCTGGAGGACCGAAGAGGGAGGAGGGAGGAGAGACCTTGGGAAGCACCGCCTCCCGCGGCCCGCGGCCCGTCACCCGAGATCCGTCGCCCGAGACCCGAGACCCGTTCCACGTGCCCGTGCCCGTGCCCGATCCGCACCTCGTCCAGCTCGGGCACGGGCACGGGCACGTGGAACGGGTCTCGGGCGACGGATCTCGGGTGACGGGTCTCGGGCGACGGGAGTCGGGGTGCGGGACGGCGGTGGTGCAGCCCCAGTCCAAGGAAACGGGGCTGGACCCCGATGCGGGGTGTTTGGTAGTGTATCGCGCCTTTCGCCAGCCTGACCGGAGGGAACGACGGTGTACGACACGACAGGGATGCGCCAGGTCGGCAACTTGTGGGAGCTGTCCGAGGACCTCCACGGAAGCCCCTACTACAACGACGACCTCGCCCCGACTACGACGGCGAAGCGGACGTGGAACACATGGCACATCGCCGCGCTGTGGATCGGGATGGCGGTGTGCGTCCCAACGTACATGCTCGCCGCAGGGATGATCAAGGACGGGATGACGTGGTGGCAGGCGATCCTTACGGTCTTCCTTGGGAACCTGATCGTCCTCGTCCCGATGGTCCTGAACGCCCATGCCGGAACCAAGTACGGGATTCCGTTCCCCGTTCTCCTGCGGGCTCCCTTCGGCGTGTGGGGCTCGAACATTGCGGCGCTCATGCGGGCGTTCGTTGCGTGCGGCTGGTTCGGCATCCAGACGTGGTTCGGCGGACTGGCATTCTACCAGCTCGGATGCGCCTTCTTCCCGAAGTGGGCGGAGGCGAAGAACCTGACGCTCCTCATCGACATCCCCCCCGCCACGCTGGCGGGCGGCTACACGCTGAACCTGGGGCTCAATGGCTGGCAGGCGTGCTGCTTCATCCTGTTCTGGCTCATCAACGTCTGGATCATCGTCAGGGGAATCAACTCGATCAAGTGGCTCGAGTCGCTCTCAGCCCCGCTCCTGCTCATCGTCGGCGTCGTCCTGCTCGTCTGGGCATCGCAGGCCGTGGGGCTCCGTAGCGCGCTCGCCCGCTCCGAGGGATTCGGGGGAGCCGCGATCTCCGTCGGCGCCCCCCCGGCCTACGAGCAGATCAAGGTCTCTCTCAGGCCTGTCCGCGATGGGAACGAGTGGCGTCCAAAGGAGTACCGCCTGGCCCTGTCGGACAAGTCGCTCGCGACCGCAGAGTGGAAGGCTCTACCGACGGCGGATACTCAAGGTGAGGCCGTCGTCACCTACCCGCTCCCTGGGGCGGGGAACCGCGCCGGCGCGTGCGTGTTCGGCCAGTTCCGGAGCGGGGATCATGTGTCCACGGTCCAATCGACTCCCATCCCCATGTCGCCCGGTGAAGCGCCCAGGAAGAGGGGGTTCCTCGCGATCTTCTGGCCGTGGTTGACCGGGATGATCGCCTTCTGGGCGACACTTTCGCTCAACATCCCGGACTTCAGCCGGTATGCCAGGTCGCAGAAAGCGCAAGCCCTCGGGCAGTTCATCGGCCTGCCGCCGACGATGGCGCTCTACAGTTTCATCGGCATCGCCGTGACCTGCGCCGCCGTCTGGGCGTTCAAGGACATCCTCGTGACGGGTGACGCGCCGTGGGACCCCGCGACCCTCCTCGGCCGATTCACGAAGAAGGAGACGTCCGAAACCCTGTTCGCGTGGTGGGAGCACCCCAGGGACTGGTCGCTGTTCGTCGCCTGGCTGAAGGCCTCCTGGGTGGTCATCATATCGATGTTGTCTCTCATGATCGCCACGCTCACGACGAACGTCGCGGCGAACGTCGTGTCCCCTGCCAATGACTTCTCCAACCTGTCTCCCACGAAGATCAGCTTCCGCATGGGCGCGCTCATCACGGCCCTGCTGGGCGTTGTGATGGTCCCGTGGAAGGTCCTGGAGACGACCCACGGCTACATCTTCACATGGCTCATCGGCTACAGCGCTCTCCTCGGGCCGATCGGCGGGATCATGATCGCCGACTACTACGTCGTCAGGCGCGCGCAGCTCCGCCTCCCCGACCTGTACAAGCGGTACGGGATCTACCGCTACTGCGGCGGGACGAGCCTCCTGTCCCTCTTCGTGCTCGTCGTCGCCATCCTCCCGAACGTCCCCGGCTTCCTGATCACGTCGGGCTTCTGGTCCGAGGCGGGCTTCGCCAACCTCCTGAAGAACATCGCGTGGGGGTTCAATTCGCACGCGGACATGGCCCCCCTCGCCGGGAGGTTGGTCGGGCTGTACGACGTTGCCTGGATCACCGGCTTCGGAGTCGCATTCGTCCTCTACACCCTCTTCGGCCTGATCGTCCGGAAGGTCTGATGTCGCTCCCGCTCCAGGGCGTCCGCGTCCTCGACCTCTCCCGCATCCTCGCCGGCCCGTACGCGACGATGAAGCTCGCGGACATGGGCGCCGAGGTGACCAAGGTCGAGATCCCACTCACCGGCGACGACACCCGCAAGTGGGGCCCGCCGTTCGCCAACGGCGAGGCCACCTACTTCATCGCCGTCAACCGCAACAAGCTCTCGATCACCCTCAACCTCAAGCACCCGCGCGCCGCAGGGGTCCTCGAGCGCCTGATCCGGAGGAGCGACGTCCTCGTCGAGAACTTCCGCCCCGGCACCCTCGCCGAGCTCGGCTTTCCGTGGGAGCGGATCCACGCCCTCAACCCGAGGATCGTCTACTGCGCCGTCTCGGGGTACGGCCAGGAGGGGAAGTTCCGCGACAAGGCGAGCTACGACGTCATCGTCCAGGGCGAGTGCGGCGTCATGGACCTCACCGGCGCGTCCGACGGCCCCCCCACCAAGGTCGGCCTCTCCATCGCCGATCAGATCGCGGGGATGCTCGCCGTCGAGGGCGTCCTCCTCGCCCTGTTCCGCCGCGAGAAGACGGGAGAGGGGGACCGCGTCGACATCTCGCTGCTCGACGGGATGCTGTCGATGCTGACCTACCAGGCCCAGATGTGGCTCTCCGCGGGGCAGATGCCCAAGCGCATGGGGAACCGCCACCCGAGCATCGTCCCGTACCAGACCTTTTCCGCGCGGGACGTCTACATGAACGTCGGCGTCGCGAACGAGACCCTCTGGAGGAAGTTCTGCGACGTCCTCGGCAGGCCGGATCTGGCCGCGGACGAGCGGTTCGACTCCAACGAGCAGCGGGTCAGGAACCGTGAAGCGCTCATCCCGATCGTCCAGGAGGTCCTCCGCTCGCGGAACGCCGCCGAGTGGCTCGCCCCGCTCGAGGCCGCGGGGATCCCGTGCGGACTGATCCGCAACATGGAGGCGATCTGCGACGCCGCCGAAGAGGACTCCCGGCAGATGATCGTCGAGGCTGACCACCCGGCGGGGAGCATCCGCATGATCGGGAGCCCCGTGAAGCTCGAGAGCGCGCGCGGGAAGATGAGGTACATCGGCCCCCCGCGGTTGGGGCAGCACACGAACGCCATCCTCCGCGAGCTGGGGTTCTCGGAGGACGAGATCGACACGCTGAGGATGGAAAAAGCAGTCTAGAGAGGGAGAAACGCGATGGCCAGAATCGTGAAGTGCGGCCTGATCCAGGCGTCGACGCCGATGCCCGGCACCGAGCCGATCGAGAAGATCAAGTCCGCGATGATCGAAAAGCACCTCAAGATGATCGCGGAGGCCGCCGCGAAGGGCGTGAAGGTCCTGTGCATGCAGGAGCTGTTCTACGGCCCCTACTTCTGCGCCGAGCAGGAGAGGAAGTGGTACTCGCTCGTCGAGCGCGTCCCGGAGGGGCCCACGACAAAGCTCATGCAGGAGCAGGCGAAGAAGCACGGGATGGTGATGGTCGTCCCGATCTACGAGGAGGACATCACCGGCGTGTACTACAACACCGCCGCGGTCATCAACGCGGACGGGACGTACATGGGGAAGTACAGGAAGAACCACATCCCCCACTGCGCGCCCGGGTTCTGGGAGAAGTTCTACTTCAAGCCGGGGAACTGCGGCTACCCGGTGTTCGAGACGCCGTTCGCGCGCGTAGGCGTGTACATCTGCTACGACCGCCACTTCCCCGAGGGGGCGAGGGCCCTGGGCCTCAACGGCGCCGAGATCGTCTTCAACCCGAGCGCCACGGTGGCGGGGTTGAGCGAGTACCTCTGGAAGCTCGAGCAGCCGGCCCACGCCGTCGCGAACGGGTACTTCGTCGGGGCCATCAACCGCGTCGGCATCGAGAAGCCGTGGGCGATCGGCGAGTTCTACGGGCAGAGTTACTTCGTCAACCCGCGCGGGCAGATGCTCGCGGTGGGGTCGAGGGACAAGGACGAGGTCATCGTCGCCGATCTGGACATGGAGCAGATCTCCGAGGTCAGGCAGGTGTGGCAGTTCTACCGGGACAGGCGGCCGGAGACGTACGAGGCGCTGGTGAAAATCTAGAGTCACGTCTGCAACCATGTAGGGGCGACGCGGTGCGTCGCCCCTCGCCCCGACCCTCGCTGGCGTCGTTCAGGACACCCGACATGGACACCTACCCCAGTTACATCGGCGGGGAGTGGCGCGAGGGGACCGGCGCGCGCGTCGAGAAGAACCTCAACCCCGCGAACACCGATGACGTGATCGGCACGGTGCGGTACGCCACGCGGGCGGAGACCCGCGCGGCGATCGACGCCGCCGCCCAGGCCCAGCCGGCCTGGAAGCGCGTGCCGGGGCCCGAGCGAGGGCGCGTCGTCTTCCGCGCCGCGGCCGTGATGGCACGGCGGAAGGAGGAGATCGCCCGGATGCTCACCCGCGAGGAGGGGAAGATCCTCCGCGAGGCCCGCGGCGAGGTCCAGAAGTCGATCAACGCCATGGAGTTCCTCGCCGGCGAGGGGACGCGCCTCACCGGCCAGACCGCCCCCAGCGACCTCCCGTTCAACCTCTGCTACACGCTGCGCGTCCCGATCGGCGTCGCGGGCCTCATCACGCCCTGGAACTTCCCCGTCGCCATCCCGTCGTGGAAGATCGCGCCCGCCGTCGTCGCGGGGAACGCCGTCGTGATCAAGCCCTCCCCGCTCACGCCGGGGACGGCCCGGATGGTCGTCGAGTGCTTCGAGGAGGCCGGCCTCCCCAAGGGCGTCCTCAACATGGTCCACGGCGAGGGCCCGGACGTCGGAGAGGAGATCGTCGAGAACCCGAGGGTCGGCGTCATCTCCTTCACGGGCTCCAACGCCGTCGGAACGAGGATCTACTCCCAGGCCGCTCCGCTCCTCAAGAAGGTCCAGTGCGAGATGGGCGGCAAGAACGCCGCCGTGATCATGGAGGACGCCGACCTCGGCCTTGCCCTCGAGGGCGTCATGCTCGGCGCCTTCGGCAGCACCGGCCAGCGCTGCACGGCCACGAGCCGCGTCGTGATCCACGAGGAGGTCGCCGACCGCTTCGTCGAGCGGCTCGTCGAGCGCGCGAGGAGCCTCAAGCTCGGCGACGGCCTCGTCGAGGGGATCGACGTGGGGCCCGCCGTGAGCGAGATGCAGATGAAGAAGGACCTCGAGTACATCGAGGTGGGCAGGAAGGAGGCGAAGCTCCTGTGCGGAGGGGACCGCCCCGGCGGGCCGCTCGCGAAGGGGTACTTCGTCTCCCCCACCGTCTTCGATCACGTCACGAAGGAGATGAGGATCGCCCAGGAGGAGATCTTCGGGCCGATCACCTGCGTCATCCGCGTCAAGTCGTTCGAGGAGGCCGTCGACGTGGCGAACTCCGTGAAGTTCGGCCACCAGTCGGCGCTCTTCTCCAGCGACCCCTCGCGCCTCCACCGCTTCGTCGACGAGGTGGAGGTCGGCGGCGTCCACCTGAACTCCGCGACGATCGGCGGCGAGGCGCACCTCCCTTTCGGCGGAATGAAGGCGACGAGCGTCGGCACGCGCGAGATGGGCTCCGTCGCCGTGGACTTCTACACCGAGCTGAAGACGGTCTACGTCGACTACACCGGCCAGAAGCGCACGACGAGCTTCTACTAGCCCTCCAACGCTGGTTGCCATGAGGGTCGGTGGCGGTGGCGTGCTCGTAATCGGGCTCGAAATCGTTCTCGT
>CAZYRM010000032.1:0-48668 GCA_964649705.1 uncultured Planctomycetia bacterium | reverse complement strand
TACGCCCGCCGTGCCGCCGGCGCCCGTCGCCGTGCCGCTCGCGCCCGCCGCGCCGCCCATCGTCGCCGCGCCGCCGGCGCCCGCGAGGCCGACCGCTCCCCCCAAGGACCGCTGCTACCTCCTCTTCCAGGAAGGGGAGCGAAAGGGGGACTGGCACGTCCTCGATCAGCTCTCCGTCACGATCGGGCGCGGCAAGGCGAACGGGATCCACTTCGCCGACGAAAAGCTCTCCAACCACCACGCCGAGATCGTCCTCGACGTCCGCAAGGCCCGCTACTACGTCCTCGACCACCACAGCACGAACGGGACGAAGGTCGACGGGACGAAGGTCCCGGAGGCGGAACTCGCGAACGGCACGGTCATCGAGCTGGGCGCGCAGAGAATGCTCTTCGTCGACCCCCGGGCCGGCGCACCCTCGAAGCCCGTCTCCCCGGTGACGGCAATGACCCCCTCGGAGGCGGACACGGACGCCCTGGGTCGCGTGCGGAGGCTCGCCCGCGTCGCCGGCCTGCTCCTTTTCCTCGTCGCGGCGGTCGGCGGGGTCTACCTCGTCTACAAGAAGGTCGTCGGCGCGGGAGGGGGAGGCGACGCCGTGGACCTCTCCCCGCCTGAGGGGAGCCTGATCGCGCGGAACCACTCGTTCGAGGAGCCTGGCGGCGCGGGACGCCCCGAATTCGCGGGGTGGATCGTCCAGGCCCGGGCCGAGGGCCGGGTCTCGGCCGACGCGGAGTCCCCTCCGCACGGCCGGCGAGCCCTCCTCCTCCACGCGGCCGAGCCGGGCTCCGTCGACGGGGAAATCGCGGTCGTGTACGACCAGTCGTTCGACGTCGAGCGCGGGGCGGTGTACGAGGCGAAGGCCTGGGTGCGGACGTCGCGGTGCCGCGGGCTCGCGGGGATCCGCGCCACCTGGATCGCCGACGGCCGGGAGGTGGGCTCCTCCTACTCCCAGCTCGTCACCGGCGAGGAGGAGTGGCGGGTCGTCAAGGCATCATTCCTCCCCCCGCGCCGGGCGAAGCAGCTCAAGATCGCCTGCGTCGGGATGGGGAAGTTCGGCGACGCGGCCTTTGACGAGGTGCAGCTCGTCCGCCGCGCGGCCGCGGAGGCCGACCGTCCGATCGTCCTGCGCCTGGCGCAGTGGGACCTCGAGGCGGACGCGCGCGGGTGCTTCTCGCTGACGCCCTCGGGGGAGGCGGAGAAGGGGGAGGCGGTCTGGGGTGGCGGCGTCGCGCTGGTCGGAGAGGGCCGCCGCGCCGAGCAGGGGCGCCTCATTGCCGAGAAGGGGTACCCCAAGCGGACCGGCGAGGGTCAGGAGGCGCGCGGGCGCCTGGTCGACCTGGAGTCGGGGAAGACGGTGCAGCTCACGGCGGCCATGTCGGTCGCGGGGGAGTCCGCGACGCTCTCCTACATCGCCGAGGTCCCCGAGGCGGCCTCGTCGGCGCGTGTGGCCCTTGCGGCGACCCTCCGGGGGACGATCGACGCCCTCGGCCTGGACGGAGGCGCGAGGACGCTCGGGGGCGGCGAGGCCTCCGGCGTGACGCGGGTCGACTGGACCGCCGGTCCGACGCCACTGGTGCTGACCTTCAAGAACCCCGTGACGGTGCGCGCCACGGAGAGGGACGGGGTGACGGAGATTGCCTGCCTCGCCGCGGAGAAGGCGGCCACGCTCACGGTGACGCTCACGAGCAAGGCGGCGGAGGAGGCCGGGGAGATCGGCGGAGTCCTCGACCGGGCGGAGAAGGCGTACGCCGCGGGACGGCCCGGGGAGGCTCTTGGCGCGTTCCGCGAGGCCATCGAGCGCTTCCCCGACCACGAGGCGACGCTTGCGACGGCGCGGCCGCGGGCGACCGAGCTGGAGGCGGAGGCGGAGGGCGAGCTGGCGGCGGTGGAGCAGGCGGCGACGGGGTCGCTGGACCTGCCGCGGGCGAGGTCGCTCTTCTCGGCGCTCTCGAAGCGGTGGCCGGGGAGCGACTGGGAGACGAGGGCGAGGGCCGCGATCTCGGCGGCGGAGGCGGAGATCTCCGGCACCGCGGAGGATGCCGCGGCGCGCGAGGAGGCGGAGAAGCTCATCGGCCTTGGGGAGAAGGCGCTCGCGGACGAGAAGTGGCTCATGGCGAAGGTCTACGGGAAGAACCTCGTCGAGAAGTTCCCGGGCACGGTGTGGGAGACGAAGGGGAAGGACATGATCGCGCGTTGCGACGCGGGGCAGCAGGCGGCCGCGGCGCGGGACGCGTGGATCGAGGAGACGCTCGGGCGCGCCCGGAACCTCGCCGCGAACGGGAAGAAGGCCGAGGCCCGCGCGGCGTACGAGGAAATCCTCGCGAAGCACCCGAAGCACCCGCTCGCGGCCCAGGCCGCGAAGGAGCTGGCGGCGCTCAAGTAGCCGCTACGGCTCCGGGGAGGCGATCGACGGGGGCGGGGCGCTGGCGGGGCCGTACACGCGGATCGGCAGCACCACCATCGGAAGCCCCTGGAACTGGAGCCTCCGCTGGAGCTCGTACGCCGTCTGGCTGTGCAGGATCCGCGTCCAGTACGTCTCCTGCGGGAAGACCAGGTGCCCCGCGAAGAAGACCGATCGCGGGTAGTCCTGCGTGATCTTCGGGCACAGCTCCACGAGCTCGTCCACGGGGTCGGTCCCGAACGCCGATCGGCTCGTCGCGCGGAATCCGACCCCCGCCGCGTAGGCGACGTACTTCGCGAGGTCCGCCTCCACCCGCGCCTTGAGCGCCTCGATCTCCGCCGGTCCCTTGAACCGGTCGTAGTCGACGACGCCGATCGAGGCGAAGACCACGTCCTTGAACTGCGCGCCGAACAGGCGCGGGATCGTCAGGAGGGAGTGGATCCCCAGGCCGTTGTAGCCCGACACGAACAGGACGGCGACCGGGTTCCTCGGGTCCGGCGGCTGCGGCGCGGAGCCCTCCGCGGGGGCGCGGACGAGGTCGAGGTCGAGGCGCCGGAGGAGCTGTCCGACGTGGCGGTAGTGCCGTCGGATCAGGACGCACGCCGCGGCGACGACCCCCGTCGTCCCGATCGCCCCGTACCAGCCCTCCATCCCCTCGCCGATCAGCGGCCGCGCGGCCAGGATCGTGAGGCAGATGGCGAGCCCGGCCGCGCACAGGACGAACCGGCGCCTCCACCGCGGCTCCGCGGCCCTCACCCGCCACCAGTGCACGCACATCCCGAGCAGGCTCACGACGAACGTGATGAATACGTTGATGGCGTAGAAGATGACCAGGAGCTTCACCTGGGCGCGCGTGACGAGGAGGAAGACGATCGCCGCCCCGCCCATGAGGATGACGCCGTCCTGGATCACGAGGCGGTCCGAGAAGCGCGCGAATCGCTGGGGGACCCACCGGTCGACCGCCATCGTCGCGAGCATCCGCGGGCCGCCGATGAAGCCCGCCTGCGCCGCGACGAACAGGAGCATCGCCTCGGAGATGAGCGTCACGATCAGGAACGTGTGCGACGCCCCCGCCGACCATCCGGCCGTGGCCTTGGTGAACAGGACGGCGTTCAGCGTCTGGCCCGGCTGCCGCTCCACGCCCAGGAGGACGTACCCGAGCAGGATCCCCGCGCACATGAACGCGAGGGAGGCCGCCATGTAGAACATGGTGCGCTTCCCCGTGGCGACGCGCGGCTCCTTGAGGATCTGCATCCCGTTCGAGACCGCCTCGATCCCCGTGTACGTGCCTGCGCCGATCACGAAGGCCTTGATCAGCGTCGTGAAGACCTCGCCGAGGCGCGACTCCCGCGCCGCGTCGCCGACCTGCCTCGCCATCTGCCCCGCGGCACTCCCGAGGCCTCCCAGGTTCGTCCCAAGCGTGTAGAGGATCACGAAGACGTGGGAGAGGACGAAAATCAGGAAGACCGGCAGGAGGATCCGGACCGACTCCTTCACCCCGCGCAGGTTGAGCGTGATGAGGAGGCCCGCCGCCGCGAGCGCCACGACGAGCTTCACCGGCCCGAGCGCCTCCGGCAGGAAGCTGAAGACCGCGTCGACGCCGCTTGCGATCGAGATCGCGACCGTGAGCACGTAGTCGACGAGCAGCGCGCACCCCGAGATGAGCCCCAGGGCGGGCCCGAGCAGCTTCGTGCCGACGACGTAGCCGCCCCCGCCGCCCGGGAAGAGCTCGATCACCTGCGCGTAGCAGGCGGAAATCACGGCGATGGTCGTCGCCGTCATCAGGCAGAGGACGAGCGCGAGCGCGGGGACCTTGTGGTCGAAGAGGACGAGGTACCCTTCCTCGGGGCCGTAGCACGAGGAGGAGAGCCCGTCGGCGCCGAGGCCGACCCAGGCGAAGAACGCCGCGAGGGCGATGTGCTCGAAGACCCGGGGGTCGAGGACGTCCTTTTCGGTCCCGAGGAAGAACCGCTTCAGCCAGTTCCTCATGATGCCGATCCCGCGGCGCCCTTGCGGGTGGGGGGCGCGGCGCCCCTGCGGGCGGGGGACGCAGCGCCCTTACGGGCGCTACTCCGACCGTGAGCGGCGGCCTCCGCGAGCATCTCGCGGGCCTGGGCGCGGGTGGTCGGCGTGGGGGGCTTCCCCTTGACCATCTCGGCGATCTCCTCGACGCGGTCGTCCCCCTCGAGCGCCCGGAATCGCGTCTCGGTGCGCCCCTTCCCCGACTCCTTCGTGACGAGGACGTGGCGGTCGGCGAATGCGGCGATCGGAGCGAGGTGCGTCACGCAGAAGACCTGGCGACGCGAGGCGACCGCGCGGAGCTTCTCCCCGATCGCGCGCCCCAGCCGCCCCCCCACGTTCGCGTCGACCTCGTCGAAGACCAGGACGGGCACGCGGTCCGCCTCCGCGAGGATCGTCTTGAGTGCGAGCATCACGCGCGCCAGCTCGCCCCCGCTGGCGATTTTCCTGAGCGGCTGCCTCGGCTCTCCCGGGTTCGGGGCGATGAGGAACTCGATGCGCTCGAGCCCCGACGGCAGGGCCCACGACGCCACGGGCCCCTCGACGGCCCCGGCAGGGGTCATCTCCACCTCGAAGCGCGCCTGCGCCATTCCGAGGTCCGCCAGCTCGCCGCGGACGCGGTCGGCCAGCCGCTTCGCCGCCTTCGCGCGCGCGGCGGACAACGACTTGCCGGCCTCCAGGAGCCCCTTCGAGGCCGTCCTGAGCCGCTCCTCGAGACCGCGAGTCTCCTCCTGGTGGCCCGACAGCTCGGCGATCTCGCGGTCAATCTCGGCCTTGCGCCTCATGAGGTCCTCGACGGTCGGCCCGTGCTTGGCCAGGAGGCCCCGCAGGAGGTCGATCCGCTCCTCGACCCGGACCAGGGCCTCGCCGTCCGCCTCGCCTCCATAGCGGCCGAGGGCGAAGGCGGCGTCGGAGATCCGCGCGCCGGCCTCCGCCAGGGCCTCCGCGTGCGGGCGGAGCGCCCCGTCCAGATCCGAGACCCGCGCGAGGTCCCGCTCGACGCGCTTCAGTCGCCCGAGGATGGCCCCCTCCGCCTCGTGCAGCTCCGCATAGGCCGACGCGACGGCCTCCGCGATCCTCCCGAGGTTCGCGAGGCGGACGCGCTCGGCCTCCAGGCGCTCCGTCTCGCCCGGGACGGGGTGCGCGAGCTCGATCTCCCTCGCGTGGTGCCCGAGGAGCTCCAGGCGCCCTGCCCGGTCGGCGGCGGAGGCGCGAAGCGCGGCGAGGCGCGCCTCGTCCTCGCGGAGCGTCCGGTAGCGGGACTCGTACGCCTCCCGCTTCGCCTCGGCCCCGGAGAACCGGTCGAGGACGTCGATCTGCGTCGACGGCGAGAGGAGCGACTGGTGCTCGTGCTGCCCGTGGAGGTCGACGAGCAGCGCGCCGATCTCGCGGAGCTGCTGGACCGCGGCGGGGCGGCCGTTCACGTACGCGCGGGAGACGCCCGCGGAGGAGTACGCGCGGCGGAGCAGAAGAGGAGAGCTGGCAGAGCCAGCTTGCTGGTCGGGGTCGAGCTCGACGGCGACGATCGCCTCGACGGCTCGGGCGGTCTCGCGCGACGGGAGGACGAACGTGCCGCAGACCTCCGCCTCTTTCGCGCCGCTCCGGAGGAGCTGGGGCGAGGCCTTCCCACCGACGAGGAAGGCGAGGGCATGGACGAGGAGGGACTTTCCGACGCCGGTCTCGCCCGAGAGGACGTTCAATCCCTCGGCGAAATCGACGCGGGCGGCGGCGATCAGCGCGAAGTCACGGATGTCGAGTTCGACGAGCATGAGTCCCGATAGGGCGACGCCCACCGGCCGCCTCAGGCGACCAGTGGGCGTCCCGGTTCCGAGCAACGATGTTTCAGCGCCTGTCGGACGCCATGCCGGGCTCGAGCAGCTCGTCCTCGACCTCGACGGCGGCCTCGGCGGCGCCGGGGGTCCGGTCCAGCCACTCGCGGTAGCGGCGGATCTCCTCGCGCACCACTTCGGGCGGGCGGCAGTCGAAGCCGACCCAGCGGCCGCGCGGCTTCGCTGGCGTCGTGGCGGCGGCCGCGATTTCGTTCACGGGGATGATGCGGACGGCCTCGTTAGCGCGGGCGGCGAGCATGGCCTGCTGCACGGCGGCCTCGAGGCCCTGGATCTTCTGCTGCATGTCGGCGATCCGCCCGGCCCTCTCCTGGAGCTCGGCGGCGAGCCCGTTGCGCTCGGCGCCCATGTTCTCCAGGCGGCCGGCGAGCTCGTTCTTCTCCGCGAGGAGCGCGGCCGCGTCGTTCGCCGCCTGGACGGCCCCGTCGTCGCCCGTCGTGGCCACGGCGGCCAGGCGGTCCTGAAGGTCCTTCACGGCCAGCTCGAGACTGACGTTCTTCGAGAAGAGCGTCTTGTTCTGCTCCGTGAGCCCGGCGTTCTCGGCGCGGAGCGTCTCGATCTCGGCCACCTGACCGCGGAGCAGGGCGTTCTCGGCCTCCAGGTCGGCGACGCGCGCCTGGAGCGTCGCGAGGGCCTCGTCGCCCTGGTTCGGCAGCGCGCGGGCCTGCTCGAGGGCGGCCGCCATCCGGTTCCGCTCGTCCTCGGTCGCCTCCAGCTTCGCGCGCGCCTGGGCCAGCTCCTGCTGGGCCTCCCTCACGCGGGCGTCGGCGGAGGCCGACTCGCGGGCCGCGGTCTCGAGCTTCGCCAGCGCGTCGCGCAGGCGCCCCTCGAGGTCGACGGAGACGTTCACCTGCTTCGCGAGCTCGGCGTCGCGGGCCGCGAGCCCCTCCTGGAGGCGGGCGACCTCTGCGCGGAGTCCCTCGACCTGCTCGTCGGTCGCGCGGCGCGCGTCCTCGAGGGCCTGGCCCAGGTCGGCGATCTTCCGGTCGCGATCCGCGACGGCCTCCCTGAACTCCTCGACGCCGTCCGGCGCGGGGGCGACGCTCGGGATCGGGTCGGGCGCTGCCCCGTAGGGCTGCGGGGCCGGCTGCGCGTCGGAGGGCTCGTCGGGGGGCGCGACCGGGGGGACCACGGAGGCTGCGATGACGCCCTCGTTCGCGGCACGCTGGTACGCGGCGGGCGGCTGCGGCTCGTCGGGCGGCGCGGGCTCCTCGGCGGGGGGCACCGGCTCCTCGGCGGGCGGGACGGCCTCCTCGACCGGGGTCGCCGGCTCGGGGGCCTTCGGCTCCTCCGTCGGCGACGCGGGCTGGCGCCCGTCGGGGCCCGGGATGGTCATCTCATAGACCGGCTCGTGGGCCGGTTCGGGCTCCGGGGCCGCAACCGGCTCCGCGGCGACCGGCGGCTCCGGGGCCTTCGGCTGCACGGGCGCGGGCGGCTCGGCCGGCGGCGCGGGCGGCGCGGCATGGAGCATCGTCTCCGCGTTCGACAGGAGCGCCTCGGCGTCGGGATGGTGCGGGCAGAGCTCGAGGGCGTTGTTCGCGTGGCAGGAGGCCTCGTGCCAGTCCTTCTGCGCGAGGTAGGCCTTCGCCATCGCGATGTGGATGTCAACGGCCGCGTCGAGCGGCGGGTCGTGGTGCAGCGCCTCGTGGAGGTGGCCGAGGCCCTCCTCCATGCGGCCGCCCTTCACCGCGTCCAGACCCTTGATCATGTGGTGGAGCAGCTCGTCGTGGATCAGCGGCTCCTTGCAGGGCACGACGTGCATCACCTCGATCCACGGGATGTTGTTGAAGTCGTTGCGGACGATCGAGTAGAGCTCCAGGACCTGGTACGGCGGGGCCTGGATGATGCTGTTCAGGTCCGGGCATTCCTTGTCAATGTAGAGGAAGGGGAAGTCGGAGAGGTGATCCTCCTTGTTCCACAGCTTCTTCTCGGGGGCCCAGCCTGAGAACGCGAGGTGGTCCTCAGGGGTGAAGGGCGTGTAGAACGGCGCCCAGAGGTTTTCCGTGCGATGGTAGCGCACGATGAACCGCACGCGCGTGGCCTTGTAGTTCGTCGGCACGCGCTGGAGTTCCCTCAGGGTGACGCAGGCGTACTTGTCGAAGTCTTCCCCCTGGTACCGCTCGCGTTCGCCGCCGCCGAAAACGGTGAGCGCGGTCATGACGGGGAAAAGGGCCAGGACGCCGACGACGCGGCGCAGGTACGACATGCTACAACCCTCCGTATCCACTGCCCCCAGGCGGGATCCACTTCTACATGGATATCGTCCAGCCCGCAGCGAAGCACAGCATGGTATCTTCATCGAAATCCGGGTCAAGCGAATTAAATAGTAGATGAAGACGGCCCTCCGTACGATTCGCCAACTCCGGACGGCCCGGGACGTTTCCGGAGGGGAGATCGCCATGCGAAACCGCCGACCAGCAGACAGGCGCCGCCAGGGGGCCGCCCTCCTGGTCACCCTCATGATCCTGGCCATCGTCATCATCCTGGCGGCCCAGCTCTCGTCGTCGACGCGGACCGCCGCCGTCCTCTCCACGAACTACACGGCGGACCTCCAGAACTATCATGCACTTAGGGCTGGAGTGAACTACGCCGTGATGATGCTCCGCACCGACGCCGGCAAGGGCGTCACGGAGGATACCCTCCACGAGACCTGGGCCGAGCCGTATGGCGAGTCGAACCCGCTCATGGTGGGGGACACCCAGGTCACGTTCCGCGTCGAGGACGAGGAACGCAGGCTGAGCGCCAGGTCGATCACCGTGCAGGTGCAGGAGGACGGCAAGCCGGTCACCAAGCCGAACCCGAAGGCGCGGGACAGGATGGACCGCCTCGTGCTGCTCCTCGGGGTCCCGTTCGGCAACTTCGGCCAGGCGATCGTGGACTACCAGGACACGGACAAGGAGGGCGAATTCGAGGACGGCGACGACGACCTGCCGCTCCTCTCCTTCGGCGAGATGCTCCTCGTGAAGGGCTTCACCGAGGAGGTGATGTACGGGAAGGGGGGGAGCGACCCCCACGAGCAGGGACTGGCGCCGTGGTTGACGGTGTGGGGGAGCGGCGCGGTGAACATCAACACGGCGCCCCTCGAGGTCCTCATGTGCCTGCACGAGAAGATCACGAAGCCCGAGGCGGAGAAGCTCATCGCCTACCGTGACGCGAAGAAGCAGGACGGGACGTTCCAGTCGTTCGCGCAGATCGACAAGGCGGTCCTCATGAACGACCTCCGGATGGCGGAGGACATCGCGGACGTGCTGGTCGAGGTGGCGAAGGAAGGGGCGCTCGGCGTGAAGGGGACGCAGTTCTCGGTGTTCCTCAGGGCGCGGACGGGGAATTTCGAGTCGAGGGCGAGGGTGGTGCTGAAGCGCGACGGGGCGAACGTCACGGTCCTCTTCTGGGACGACGACCAGCGCTTCACGCGGATGGTGGAAAAGCAGTAGCGGGCATGGGAGTCCTCCTCTCCGCGCTCGTCGGGGTGGCGACGGGGTTCGTGGTCTGCATCCCGCCCGGGCCGATCAACATCACCATCCTGAGGGCGGCCTCGCTCGGGAAGCTCCGTCTGGGGCTCCTCGTGGCGGCCGGAGGGGCGCTCGCGGACGCGGCGATCTCCCTCGTCGCGGCGACGGGGGTCAGGTACCTGGTCGCGGGCGTCCTGGACAACGTCCGGGTGCGCTTCGGCTTCGCGGCCCTCCTCATCGGGTACGGGGTGTGGATCCTGGCGAAGGACGGCCGGAGGCGGGCGGAGCCTCCCGCGTCGCACGACCCGCCGGTGCGAGAGGGCGTGCACGGGCCGCTCGCGATCGGCTTCCTGCAGGGGGTGTCGAACCCGGCGCTCGTGGGGAACTGGATGGGCGTCCTGGCCTTCCTCTCGGCGCAGGGGTTCCTGGGGGAAACGACGGCGTCCCTCGCGGCCCTCGGGGCGGGGGTGGGCGTGGGGGGCTTTCTGTGGTACGCGCTCGTCGTCTGGGCGGTGCACGCGCTCCGCGACCACCCGATCGGAGCCTGGATGCGGCAGAGCGTCGTGCTTGCCGGCGTGCTCCTGATCGCCTTCGGGCTCTACTTCATCGCGAGGACGTGGATCGGGATGCGATAGGGGACTACTGCCGGTCCAACTTCAACTCCGTGTACCCCTCCTCCTCGTTCCCGACCTTTCCCACGAGCTGGCCGTCGACGAGCTGGAACGAGGCGTCGTCGAGCGCCATCTCCTGCTTCTCGCCCGAGGCCACGACGGTGCGGACGCACTTCTGGCCCCGGAGGACGAGCGTGTTGTCCTGGACCCCGCCCGTGAACGACTCGTCGAGCTGGATGCCGACGGGGCCGTTCGGTCCGAGGACCTCGGTCGTCAACGTCATCACGGCGTCGTAGCCTCCGCCCGTCACGGACTGGAAGGTGAACACGATCGTCATGTCCATCACCTTGCCGTTGGCGTCGGCCTGCTGGACGCGCGAGGCCCACTTCCCGTCGAGCGTGACCGTGTCGTTCGCCGGCGGCTGGGGCTTCGGGGTCGCCTCCCCTTTCGGGACGAGCCCCCACCTCTGGAGGATGTCGGCCGGCAGGCTCTCGAGCTCGGGGTTCGACACGCCGCGGGACCAGTAGTCCGCCACGTCGACCATCACGATCCGCCCGTCGGCGCGGTACTCCTCGAGCTCCTTCTTCCCGTAATCGGTCACCTTGTCGAAGTCGGCGCTGCCGAAGCGGATCCCTCCGGCGACCCCGGTCGTCTCGACCGCGAGGCACTGGCCGCTCGGGAGGTCGATCACGGGGAAGCAGTGCCCCGGGATGAGCGCCAGATGGGGGCGGAGTCCGATGGCGTGCGCCATCGCGGCGTAGCAGATGGCGAGGTCGATGCACGTCCCCGACTTGTCGCGGACGACGTCGCGCGGGTACTTCACGTTCTGGACGAGCTCCGGGTCGAAGCTCACGCTGCGGTCCTGGAGCGTGGGCGGGTGCTGGTAGGTGAAGTCGTTCGCGAGCATCAGGTTGTAGCACTCGCGGAGGACCGCGATGGCGTTCTCGTCGCTCTCGAGCGCGCCCACGCCGGCGGCGTTCTTGTTCGCCCAGGCGCCGAGGGTCTTCAAGATGGGGTCGTCCCGGCTGACCCACGCCGCGAGGAACGGGGCATTGTTCATCGTCTCGCCCCAGGCCCCCGCCGACTCGCCCGCGGTGAGGTTGGAGAAGACGAACTCGTTCACGCCGAGGAGGACGATCCTCTTCCCCTCGTTGTCCTCCTGCTCCTTGCCGGTGCTGTCGTCGTACTTCCACTCCATCTCGAGGTCGGCGGGTGTATTCGTGTGGATCTGGGCGATCTTCTGGTCGAGCGCGGGGTACCAGGTGTCGACGACGGTCTGCCCGGGGACGACCTCGGGGACCTTGTGCCACATGCACCAGTCGGAGTACCCCTGGAGGCGGTACCGCACGCGCAGGTTCTTCGCCTTCCCCTCGCCGGTGTTCTTGAGGAGGGCCTTGGCGATCCACATCGCGCTGAAGTCGGTGCCGAGGCCGTAGACCTTGTAGATCCCGGTCATCAGGCGGGCCTTGACCTTGAGCTCCGCCGTGACGCGGCCGGCCTTTCCGTTCTCGCCGACATCGAGCGTGAATGCGAGCTTGCCGTCGCCCGGGAGATACTTCACGTCCTTGGCGCCCTCGGGCAGGAGGTAGTGGACCTGGCCCTTCGACGGCATGTTCCCCGCGCCGCCCAGGCTCGACTCGTAGAAGTAGGCCGTCGTCCGACCCTCCTCCTCCTTCTGCGTGATGAACTCGGGACCCGCGCCGACGGAGACTTCCCAGCGGCCGCCGCCGAGGTACTTCACGGCGCCGACCTCGGTGAAGTCCATCACCATGGTGGAGGCGGCGTCCTCGTACCGGCACTTCATGTCGGAGGCGACCTCGAAGTCGGTCCGGTGGGAGGCCATGTTCCGCATGAAGTCCATCGGGTTGGGCGTCGCGGCCTTCTTCGAGGCGTAGTCGTTGGGGCTGTAGTCGAAGGTGATGCGCGAGACGGCGTCGCCGGTCGCCTTGATTTCGATGGTGGAGTCGATCCTCATCGTTCCGTCAGGGGGCTCGTCGGCGAGCACGGGCAGGGAGGCGAGCAGAAGCGTGGCGAGGAGAATCGTGCGGGGCATGTGTCTCTCCGTGAATGAACTCCAGGGCGGCAACGATACCCTCTCCCCGTTCGGCCTGTCCAGATTCGCCCCGCGTCCTGCGTGCTCGTCCTCGTGCTCGTGCTCGTGCTCGTCCTCGTGCTCGTCCTCGTGCTCGTCCTCGTGCTCGTGCTCGTACTCGTCCTCTCCCGCCTGCACCAACCGCAGCCCCTCCCCACCACTCCGCCGGCGGCACGCCGGTCCCTACCCCCTCGCACCCCTCCACCCCTGAACGTCTTGCGTCGATCCTCTCCACCGCCAGCCCCTGGCCTCCTCCTTGCCCTGCTCATCAGGCCTGCTTTGTAGGGAGTGCATCATGCCGCGCCATCTCGTCTCCATGTTCGCTGTCCTTCTCCTCCTCGCCCCTCTCGCGAGAGCCTCGGATACTCCCGGCGAGGGCATCCTCGAGGGGACCTCGCCCTCCGGCGGCGCGGTGGTCTTCCCGCTCAAGCATACGCACGCGCGGATCCTCGTCGTCGGCCCCGTCGAGACGACGATGGTCGAGCAGACCTTCGAGAACCCCTGCGGGGAGCCGATCGAGGCCGTCTACACCTTCCCCCTCCCCCAGGACGCCGCGGTCGACCGGTTCCTGATGGTCGTGGGCGATCGGGTGATCCACGGCGTGGTCCAGGAGCGCGGCCAGGCCAGGGCGACCTACGAAAAGGCGCGCGACGAGGGACGGAATGCGGGCCTGCTCGAACAGGATCGGCCGAACATCTTCACCGTTTCCGTCGCGAACCTGGACCCCGGCCTTCCCATCAAGGTGACGCTGCGTTACGTCCACGCCCTCAAGTACGAGGACGACGCGTACACGCTCAGGTTCCCGATGGTGGTCGCCCCGCGGTACATCCCCGGCGCCGCCCTGGGAACGAGCGGCAGCGGAACGGAGCCGGACTCCGATCGAGTCCCCGACGCGAGCCGGATCACGCCGTCGCTCCTGCGCGAGGGGGAGCGGCCTGGGAACTCGGTGACGATCGAGGCGCGGATCGTCGCGGGGGTGGAGATCCGCGAGCTGACCTCGCTGACGCACGAGGTGACGGAGACGAGGACGTCGCCCTCCGAGGCGGCCGTGGAGCTGACGAGGAAGGAGGCGATCCCGAACAAGGACTTCGTCCTGCGCCTGAAGGTCGCGGGGGACCGCCCGCAGTCGGTCCTGCTGGGCTCCGGCGGGCCGGGGGAGGACGGGCACTTCTTCCTCTTCCTGGTCCCCCAGGCGGGGAGGCCGTCGGAGGACTCGATCGTCGCGCGGGAGGTGACGTTCGTGGTCGACAAGTCGGGCTCGATGCAGGGGGAGAAGTTCCTCGCGGCCCAGCGCGCGGTGAAGGGGTTCCTGGCGAAGCTCAGGCCGATCGACTCGTTCCAGGTGATCGCCTTCTCGAACGGGACGCACCCGTTCGAGCGGCGGCCTGTCCCCGCGGACCCGAGCAACCTCTCGCGGGCGGAGCAGTGGGTGGACGGGCTCCGGGCGGACGGAGGGACGGAGATCCTCGGCGCGCTGGAGCAGGCGATGCCGCAGATCACGGACGAGGGGCCGGGGGACCGGATGCAGATCGTCGTCGTGATCACGGACGGGCAGATCGGGAACGAGGCGGAGGTCTTCGACCGGCTGAAGGGTCGGATCGGATTCCGTCGGGTGCATACGCTGGGGATCGACCAGGCGCCGAACGACTGGTTCCTGGAGAAGCTGGCGTCGATGGGGGGAGGGGCGTGCCGGATCCTGCTCGGTCCGAACGAGATCGCGGAGGCGGTGGAGTCGCTCTCGTTGAAGCTGGCGATGCCGGTGGTGACGAACGTCGTCGTCGGCCTGGAGGGGGCGACGGTGGACGAAGCCTGTCCCGAGCGGGTTCCGGAGCTGTTCGCGGGGCAGCCGGTGCTGGTGAAGGGCCGGTTCAAGCCGTCGGCGGGCGGGGGGAAGGCGGTCATGAAGGCGACGGGGCCGGCGGGGGAGTTCACGGAGGAAGTTCCGCTGGTGATGGTGACGGACCCGGACGCTGCGGCGGGGCTCGCGTCGATGTGGGCTCGGGCGAAGGTGGAGGGGTTGGAGGACCGGATGAGGATTGAGCGCGGGAACGAGGAGGCCTTGAAGGCGGAGATCGTGAGGATCGGGACCACGCACTCGATCGTGACCCAGTACACGTCGTTCGTGGTGGTGGACGAGAGGGCGCGGGCGGGCGCGACCGGGACGAAGACGGTCGGGCAGCCGGTAGCGCTGCCCGATGGCTGGAGCGGGGCGTCGCAGCCGGGGCACAGGTATGCGCAGCCGCCCGCGGCGCCGCAGCCGCAGGCGGGGTGGACGCCTCCGCAGCCGGCGTACACGCCGCCCGCGAGGCAGGGTCAGTCGTCGCAGTCGTCCGGTGGACGCCGCGGCGGCGGCTGGGGCCCCCGGATCGGGGGTGGCGCGGTGTCCCCGATCGAGTGGGCGCTCTTGGCGTCGCTTGGCGCCGGCGCGCTGCTGCGTCGGCGGCGACGGAGCGGGAGCGCGGCCCGCTAGAGTCGCGTCAAGCGCAATCCTGTGGGTCGGATGGCCGCCCGCGCCCAGAATCCCAGATCCCAAATCCCAACACGATGCCTACCCTCTTGTTGGGATTCGGGATCTGGATCTCGATCGCGGGCATCCATCCTACCGCCAGGATAGCGCCTGACGCGGAATTAGGACGCGCGATTCGAGAACGTGCCAGGAGCCTTCCCATGCAGGTCATCGCTCCTCATCTCACTGCGGACGTGGCGGTCGGGCGCTCGGGCCTGGCCGCCGCGCTTCGCGATCGAGCGTGGACGATCGGGCTCGCGCTCCTCGGCCTCGCGCTCAATCTCGAACTGGCCCTCGGCGGCGACTCCATCGCCCAGGCCCTCCAATGGCGCCCCGGCGCCCCGTGGTGGACGCTCCTGACCTCGCACATGGTCCACCTGAACTGGCGGCACTTCCTGATGGACGTCGGGGTCCTCGTTGCGCTCGGCCTTTCCGTGGAGCCCGTCGCGCGCCGCCGAATGCTCCGCACGCTCCTGGCGGGGGCGCTGGCGATTGGCGCGTGGGTGGTGCTGGTGGAGCGGATGCCCTACCGCGGCCTCTCGGGCCTCGACAACGTCCTCTGGGGCCTCGCGATCATGTGCGCCCTCCGCGAGGGCGCCTTCGGCCGCTGGCGCGCGGGCTGGCTCCTCCTCGGCGTCCTCTTCAAGATCGGCTGGGAGTTCTCCACCGGCTCGCTCCTCTGGTGTCCCACGCTCCTCGGCGACAACGGTGTCGTCCTCCCCTCGGTCCACCTTCTCGGCCTCCTCGTCGGCCTTCTAGGAGGGCTGGGTCATGCAGCGGCGCCCGACTCGTAACGAGCTACCTCCGCATGTGCTCTCCTTCGACGAACCCCACGTCGAGATCGGGTCCCGCTCCGTGCCGATGACGGAGTGGGAAGGGGAGGTGCTCGTCCGGCCGCTGGCTGGGTCGCCTGAGGCATCGTCTCGCTCGCCGCTCCACGCGTTCAGGCTCTGATCCGCACCGGATGGCGGCTCTTCGTGTGCCTGTTGGCGCACTTGAGCGGGAGATCCTCGTCCCCGCATCTCCGACAGAACCGCTGTCGAGCGTCTTAGGAGGCGGCGGGGTCTGACGACCGGGAGGGGAGGTCGGAGAGGTCCGTCGGCGGGCCCGCAAGCGACTGGAGGTACCCCGCGAAAACGTGGTTGTACAGCGCGCCCTTCCGCTTGCTGCGGATCAGGTCCACCGCCTCCGTGCCCGACTTCCCCAGGTAGACGAGGATCAGCCCCATCAGCAGCGCCGAGCGATTGTGCCCCATCCCGCAGTGCGAGAGGACGTGGTTCCCGCACCGCGCCATCTCAGCCCCCAGGCGCGCCAGGGCGTGGAGCCGCTGAAGGTGCGGCAACCCCGCGTCCTCGAACGGGAAGTAGACGTACAGGAGGTGGTCGGGGATCTCGGGAATCGCAACGTCCACGTCGTCGTCCAGGTCGAACACGACGCCGATCTTGTGCTCCTCGACCGGCCCCCAGTCGTCCAGGTCGGCGGAGATGTAGAGTCTCCCCTCATCGTCGATCGGGTACAGCTCCATGGCATCGCTCCGCGGGTCCGGACGTTCAATCGCTGCTTCTACACCCAGGTCGCGGCCTCCGTCCCGAACGGTCGGCTCCCGAGCAGCCCTGGTAGGGCCCCCGCGCCTGTCCAGGGGCTACGACGCGGCCTCGTGGATCCGTCGCGCGACGGCCTCGATCTCGGCGCGGGACTCCAGGTGGGCGAGGAGCTCCGAAGGAAGGGCGTCCGCGCCGCGCGCCGCGCCGAACATCCCCCCTGCCATCGCGCCGATCGTGTCCGTGTCTCCGCCCAGCTCCACCACGAAGCGCACCATCGCGTCGAAGTCGTCCGCGTGGCGCACGAAGGCGTGGACGGCCGTCACGGCCGACTCGTGCGCGAGGACGGAGCACCCGAGCGTGCGGCGGACCTCCCTGGGTGGCGGGGGAGAGGCCAGCCACTCGCGCGCCGCCGCCAGTCGGCTGCGATACTCCGAGGCCACCGCCGCGGCGTGCAACTCCTCGAGAAACGCAGCCGCGTCAAACGGATCGCGCATCGACAGTGCAGTCGCCCGGGCGATGAGGACACCTCCCTCGATACCGAGCGGGTGGGCGTGCGTGATCGAGGCGGCCACTTCGGCCGCCCTCGCAAGCGCGGCCATGTCGCCGTGGTAGAAGAGCCCGATCGGCGCGGCGCGCATCGCCGCGCCGTTGCCGAAGGAGCCCTCCGGGAAGATCGCCTTGTTCGCGGTCCGCCAGTCCTCCCCCTCACGGACCCGCTTGAGCAGCTTTCTCGCTCCGGGGCCATACCCCCGCCAGGGGTTCATCCCCTCGGCCCAGCGCCTGGCGAGGTGGTCGGCGTCGAGCCCCTTCCGCTCAGAGAGCGAGGTTGCGAGCCCGAGGGCCATCTCGGTGTCGTCGGTCCAACCCAGGCGCTCGCCTCTCACGCGGCCGACGATCCACCACGCCGCGGCCCCGAGCGGCCCTCCCTCGTGCTTGGCCCCCAGCGCGTCTCCGAGCGCCAGGCCGAGCATCGATCCGACAAATCGCTGCATGCGGGCTGCTGCCATCGGGCGCCGTTGTACCAGGATCCGCGCGCCAATCCAACCGCGCCGCTCGGTGGGTTCCGACTCACGCGGGTGATGCGGCGCATCCACGATTTCTTGCTGTGAGCTCACCCGGCCCGTACCGTAGTGCACCTTTTCATTCATAGGAGTCGGAACGATGCGTAAAGCCCTGTGCCTTTCCGGTGTAGCCCTGGCCTTGCTGTGTGCCCTCGCGGCGCCAGCCCTGGCGGGCTCGTATTTCCCCAACCGCGCCACGGACACCCTCACCTACCAGAACCTCCGTTACGGCGGCGAGGTGACCTCCCGGGTCGATTCGACTTCCGGGAGCTGGCAGCATTGGACCGAGTTCGCCGGCGCGGGCGCCCAGTGGGTGTGGACCAGCTCCACGTCCGAGACGCTCTACGCCTGGACGAACGGCGCCTCCCAGCTCGTGGCCGACCTGGCCGCGGCGCAGGGGACCTCGTGGACCTTCCGCATGACCCCGCACCACCAGCCCGGCACGGCGACGATCGCCGCCCGCGGCGTGGTCGTTCGCACCGCGGCGGGGACGTTCAAGAACTGCGTCGTCCTCGCCCTCTCCGGCACCAGCGCCGACGCGGGGACCACGGGGATCGCCTTCGCCCCCGGCGTCGGCGTCGTCCAGTGGTACGAGTCGAACATCGCCGGCTCGGTCCGCAAGGCGCTCGTCCGCGGGACGATCGGCGGCGTGACCTATCCGCGCGCTCCGCGCTCCGCCCTCGCCGTGAGCGGCTGGATCAACGATTACGAGCAGTACCTCGACGGCGAATACCAGTCGACCGGCCCGGTCAACGCGAGCGTGTCGATGACCGTCCGCAACAACACGACCTCGCCGATCACCTTCCAGTACCGCACCAGCCAGCGGTATGACATCGCGATCGACGACGCGAACGGGAACCAGGTGAACATCATGAGCGCGAGCATGCGCTGGCTCCAGGCGCTCGGCAGCGAGACCATTCAGCCCGGCTCGTCGAAGACCTACACGGGCGCCATCCGCCTCTTCGACCTGAACGCGGGCGGAGAGCTGGCGCCGGGCAACTACACCGTGCGCATGTGGCTCGTCGGCACCGGCCGCGCGGGCGTGTCCTTCCCGATCGTCGTGCGCCGCACGGGCCAGTAGTCCTCCTACGGTCCGAGATCGACGGGGCGCGGGCTCTGGTCCGCGCCCCGTGTCCATTCCGGCTCGCGCCCGCCGCCACTGGACACGCGCGGCGCGGCTCGACTACCATCTCCGGCCCATGCAGCTCCGCCAACTGCGACGAGCCGACCTCCCCGCGTACGGTGCCCTGTGCCGCTACGCCTTCGGGATGCCCGCCGACTACACGGAGACCTACCAGGCGTGGGTCGGCCACTTCCTCCGCCATGCGTGGGGCGCGTTCGAGGGGAGCACCCTCGCGTCCGCGATGTGGGCCTATCCCTACCAGATGCGCGTGGGCGACCGGTGGGTCCCGATGGCCGGCGTCGCCGCCGTCGCCTCCCGCCCCGAGCACCGCAACCGCGGCCACGTCCGCGCCCTGATGACCCGAGCCCACGAGGCCATGCGCGCCGAGGGCCGTCCCCTCGCCGCGCTCATGCCCTTCAAGCACTCCTATTACGCCGCGATGGGGTACGGGACCGCTTTCTTCCACCATGAGCACCAGTTCGCACCAGGCCAGCTCGCCCCCCCGCCGTCAAGCGGAGTCGACCTCCGCCCCGTCGATCCCCGACGCGAGCTGCGTGCGCTCACCCGTCTCCACGAGGCCCACGCCTCCCGCCGCCTCGGAGGCGTCCGACGCGACGCTCTCTACTGGAAGACCCGCTTCTTCGGCTGGGTCGCCCCCAACCTCCTCCCGAGCGCGTACCTCGCGACTCGACGCGGCCGCCCGACGGGGTACCTTCTGACGCTGCTCTCGCAGGCGCCCACGGGCAAGGCCGACCTCCGCGTCGTCCAGGCCGTCTGGGAGGACGAGCCCACGCTCGACGCCATCGTGGGCCACCTCCGCGCCCACCGCGATCAGGTCGAGAAGGTCCGATGGAACCTGCCGTGCGACGTGGACCTCTTCCCCCGATTCGACGACCCCAAGATCGAGGTCTCCCTCCGACCACGCGCCATGCTCAAGCTCGTCGACCTGAAGGCCGCGATCGAGGCGCGCACGTACGCCCCCTCGCTCCGCGGCGAGGCCGTCCTCGAGGTGGAGGACGACCCGACGAGCCCCTGGAACGAGGGGCGCTGGCGGATCGCCTTCGACCGCGGCCGGGCACGCGTCTCGAAGGCCAGGGTCGCCGGCGTGAAAATCGACGTCCAGACGCTCGCCGTGGTCTACGCCGGCAGGAGGACGATGTCGTCGGTCGCCGGGGTGCCGCACCAGATCCTCGACGCCGCCTTCCCGTCGGGCACGCCGTACCTCGAGGAGTCCTTCTGATGCGACGGCTGCTCTTCCTGCTGCTCCTCGGATCGCTCGCGTGGGCGGAGGGCCGCGAGGACCTCCTCGCCCGCTGGCGCGAGGAAGGGGCGAAGCGTCTCGACGTCGCCCGCGCGACGCTCACGCTGCGCAAGGAAGAGGCCGCGAAGCGCCGCGCCGCCGAGGACGCGCGCCTCCGCGAGGCGACCGCGAAGAACCCCGTCGACATCGACCTCGGCGAGGGGCACTCCCTGAAGCGCTGCACGGTCCTCGAGGTCAAGGACGACGGCTTCGTCGTCAAGGCGGCCGACCCTCCCGTCCAGATGAAGGTCTTCTTCGCCTCGATCCCCGCGCGCACCCTCCTCGCCCTCCGCCGTGCGATGGTCGACCCCGAGGACGTCGAGGGCCGCTTCGCCCTCGGCCGCTTCGCCGCGCGCGTCGGGCTCTACCCCGACGCGGAGAAGGAATTCGCCTGGGTCGTCGCGAAGGACCCCTCGTACCAGGACCGCCTCCCCGACCTCGATGCCCTGAGGCAGCGCGCCGTCGTGTTCCACGGGGCGATGACCTCCCTCGGCGCGGACCGCTACCGCGTCGCGTACGACTTCACGCGCGAGGAGGAGGGCTCCGACTTCATCGCCGAAGGGGGAGAGGCGTGGATCGAGAAGGGCTCCCTCGTCATCGAGGCCGAGGAGTACGCCGCCGTCGCGCTCAGGGAGCTCGCCCTGTCGGGCGAAGTCACGCTGACCGTCGAGGCGCCCCTCGCCCCCGAGGGCGTCGACGCCTTCTGGGGCCTCTCGTTCACGTGCGCGGGTGGCAAGTCGCTCGCCGTGTCCGTCGGGCGGGACGGGACGGAGGGCATCGTCCTCGTCCAACCCTCGCCCGAGGCCGAGTGGGAGGAGGCGGCTGCGTTCGACTTCCCCGCGAACGCGCCCGTCAGGCTCGCCCTCTCGCAAGGGACGCGCCTGGCCGTCAGCGCGGGCGACAGAGAGGTCTGGACGGACCAGGTCGACCCCGTGCAGACCTGCCAGGTCCTCCTCGAGGCGGGCGACGACAAGGAGGGTCCCTTCCGCGTCTCCTACGAGCGGATGGAAGTCGAGGGGAGGATCCCGCGGGAGTTCCTGAGGAAGCTCCAGGTCGAGGCGGAGGCCGCCGCGCTCAGGACGCTCGAGGACGACCTCGCCCTTCCCGCGCCCGGCGCGGCCCCCGCAGACGCGGCGGCGCTCTCCGCGGAGGCGCTCTGCCCCGACGCGCTCCCGAAGCGGGAAGTCGCGGAGTTCCGCCGCCTGCGCGCGGTGTACGCGGCCGAGGAGGTCGACGACGAGGTCTTCGAGGCCTCGCTCGCGGCGCTTCGCGCCATGGCGAAGGGGAGGGAGCGGTTCGCGGGGCCGTGGCTGGCGATCGCGGAGGCGCTCGTCTTCGACGGGAGGGACGACCTGGTCCTGGAGGCGCTCGACAAGGCGATCGAGGTCGAGCCGTGCTTCCACGAGGCGCTCGCGGCGCGCGCGGCGATCTCCGTGGAGCGGCGCGACCTGGACCCCGCGCGCAAGGACCTCGATGCGGCCCTGGCGGTCTGGCCCGACAGCGGGACGGCGATTCGGACGCGAGGCTACCTCCATGTGGGGGAGAAGAAGTACACGGAGGCGATCGACGACTTCGAGCTGGCGCTGACGATCGACCCGTCGGACGCGCTGGCGAAGTCGTATCTCAAGGCGGCGAGGCACCTGCGCGCGGGCCCGTGGCCTGAAGGGTCGGGGAGGAAGGAGTACAAGAAGGAGACGGAGCACTACATCGTCCGCACGGACATCTCCCAGAAGAAGGCGGAGCTGTACGCGACGCGGTTGGAGAAGGCGCGGGCGATCTTCGAGAAGGGCGTCCCGCCCCCTCAGGGACCCGCGAAGAAGGCCGTCGTCCTCATCTTCGACAGCGAGGAGGCGTACCACACGTACGCGGAGCTGACCGGGGACGACCGCGCGGAGTCGACGCTGGGGTACTACTCGCCGTTCTACGAGCAGCTCTTCCTCTTCGAGGGGGCGACGGACGTCACGGGGCTGACGACGCTGCACACGCTCTATCACGAGGGGTTCCACCAGTACCTCGACCCGATCGTCTCGGAGCCGCCGACGTGGGTGGACGAGGGGCTGGCGGACTACTACGCGGGGAAGGTGCTGGAGGCGGAGCTCGGCGGGAAGAACGACCCGGACCTGACGCAGATGGTCTCGGAGATCAAGGCGGCGATCGGCGCCGGCTGGGAGAGCGACTTCGAGGCGACGATGGCGATGTCGCAGGCGGAGTTCTACGACGACGACGCCTACACGCGTTACGCCCAGGCCTGGGCGATGTGCGTCTGGTTCCAGGAGGTCGCCGGCGACGAGGAGCGCGCCGCGTTCGCGCGCTACTTCGCGTCGCTCCGCGAGGGAAACGACTACGAGGAGGCGTTTCAGGTTGCATTCGGTGACCTGGATTTGGACGCGATCGAGGCGAAGTGGCTCGAGTGGGTCCGCGAAATTCTCAAGACTCAATGAGCAATTCTCAAGGAAGGCTCGAAGACCCAAGGGCCGAAGTCAGGCCAGTTGGGCCTGCCGCCCTTGAGGCTTCATTGGGGCTTGCTCCTTGGTCCTTCGTTGATACTTGCTCATTGAGTCTTGGGCCTTTGGCATGTCTCCCCACCCCGCGCCCCGTCTACTCCCGGGATGTCCACCCGGAGTAGAGAGGGTCGCCGTTGCGTATCATCCTCGGCTGGCTGGAGGGGGCGGAGAAGGGCAAGGCCAAGGCCTATTCGAGGGCGCTCGTGCGGATCGGCCGCGGGCCATCCAACGAGTTCCCGCTCGCCCTGGCGCAGGCCCCGTCGGCGGCCGAGCGCCACGCCGAGGTCTTCTACGTCTCGGGGACTTTTTTTCTGCGCGACCTCGGATCCCCCTCGGGGACGTGGCTTAACGGCCAACGGGTCCCGAGCGGGAAGGGCGTCCCGCTTCGGAACGGCGACCGCTTCCGCTGCGGCAAGGACGGCCTCGCGCTCCAATTCGGCTTCCGCCTGAAAAGCCTCGGCGAACCCGTGCCGGAGGCCAAGGAGGCCGACGCCGCGCGCATCCCCGCCATCTCCGCCGACCCGATTGCGAGGCGGATGGCGACGAGGACGCTCCTCGTCTCCGTGGCGATCGGCGTCGCGTACGCCGGCTGCCTCTGGGGCCTCTACCACCAGGTCGACACGAGCGCCGCGGCGCTCTCCGCCGGCCAGGACGCCCTGGCCCGCGGCCAGCGGGAGGCCGTCTCGCGCCTGGAGACCTCCCAGTCCGGCGCGGTCGACGAGGTCCGCCGGGTCGGCGCGACCTGCGAGCTCCGGCACGACCAGGAGGTGAACCAGCGGCAGACCCTGCGCACGACCGTGCTCACGGAGATCGAGCGCCGCGCGTCACGCCTCGAAGCGGGTCAGGAGGTGAGCGAGACCTGCCGGGACACGATCGCGGACCTCTCGCGCCAGGTGCGCGACCTGGAGACGCGCGTGACCGACTCGTCGAACCCCGACCGCTCGTGGAAGCCCGTGGCGAAGCGGTACGAGGGGGCGGTGGTGCTCATCTACACGGAGGTCACGCTGGCGCTGCCGGGCGGCGAGCAGGAAATCGTCTCCTCGTACGGCACGGGCTTCGTGGTCTCCGCGGACGGCCTGGTCCTGACGAACAAGCACGTCGTGCAGCCCTGGAAGTTCGGCGACCTGGCGACGCTCGTCTCGGCCTACGGGGTCAAGGTGACGCCGGAGAAGATCCGCGTCGCCTGCTGGCCGAGCGGCTGCGACGCGCTGGACGCGGAGAAGCGCCCGCGGTTCGACGTGGGATTCAACAACACGACGCTTGCGAACCTCGAGGTCGTGGCGACCGCGCCGGACCGGTTCATCGCGAGCGAGGTGAGGACGAGCGGCGGGCGGTACGTCAACGCGATGGTCCACGACCCGCACTCGAACGACGACCTGGCGCTCTTGCGCCTGACGCCGGCCCCGCCGGTCTACGTCGACCTGGCGCCCGGGACGAGCCTGGAGAAGCTCGACCGCGTCATGGTGCTGGGGTTCCCGAGCGGCGACACGCTGCTCGAGGCGGGGCGCGCGGAGGCGAGCGTCTCGCTGGGGACCGTGCGGAAGGTCGAGGAGACGATCCAGATCTCCGCGCCGCTCATCCCCGGAAACAGCGGCGGGCCGCTCTTCGACGAGCACGGGCAGGTGGAGGCGATCGCGACGAGCGTCCTCGAGGGGACCGAGATGCTCGCGCTCTGCATCAAGGTCGAGCACGCGAGGAAGCTGATTCTGCAGTACTACGAGACCGCGCACAAGTAGCGGCCCGCTCGCCCCTACCGCGTCTCGGTCGTCGCATCCTGCTGCGCCGGCGGGCAGACCTTTCCCATCACCATGCGCCCCATGATCGGCTCGTCCGGCACGGGGTCCGGATCAGGCGGGACGGGGTCGGGGACGGGGGTGACGGCGACCGGGGTGGGCCTGGGGGCCGACGCGCCGCCGAAGGCGTACGCGAGTCCGGAGGTGACCGCGCCGAATACGCCGACGAGCGCGGCTGCGGCGATCACCAGCCGCTTTCGGATCGCCGCGAGGCCCTTCGGGCAGTCGCGCGTGAGGACAGTGCCGTCCGACCGCTGGTAGAACCGCACGCAGAGCCGCCCCTCAGCCCCCTGGACGAGCCTCTCCGCCTCCTCGCGGGACATCCCGGACAGGTTGTACACGTTCAGCTTGCAGAGCTGGCAGTGGCGGACGCGGTCGTCGCCAGTCATCTCGTTCCAGCTTGCGTGGCAAGGGGATGCGATGCGGACCTGCTCTAGGGTGGCGGGGGCTGTCATGGTTGTCTCCTTCATCATGCGTGTCGGCCGAATCAGACGCGCCGGGTCGTCTTGGAGTTCCCCGCGCATTCCCGGGCTTCCTTGACCGCTTGCCGGGGGAGGACCTATCATCCCGCCTGGAGTCGGATCGGTGAGCGCGGACCCCCTGTGCCGCCGCCCCGAGTCTTCCGGAGTCGTTCCCATGCGGTGGCGTCGCGACGGACAGCTCGTGGCGCTCCTCGTCGTGCTGGCGTTGATCGCCCTCGGGCCGCTCCTGTGGCGAGCGGTCCGCCCCGTGCCGCCACCTCCCGCGGACACGCGGCTCGACCTGAACTCGGCGACGCAAGCGGAGCTGGGGGCCTTGCCGGGCATCGGCCCCTCGCGCGCCGAGGCGATCGTCCGTTTCCGCGCCGTCCGCGGGCGGATCTGGTCCGTCGACGACCTGCGCGACGTCCCCGGCCTGGACGCCACGACCGTCGACCGCCTCCGTCCCCTGGTCACAATCCACCCGCCGTGACGTCGCCAGGAGTCCGCCATGCTTGAATCGCGGACTGCCGCCCGGTAGCATTCGACGCGCCGGCACGGGACCCACTCCCCATGCACGCCCTCCTGGTTCTCGTCGCTGCATTCGCCCAGGACTCCAGCCTCCTCACCAGGCAGCTTGGAAGCGATGACGTCGCCGTGCGCGAAGAGGCGACCCACGCACTCATCGAGCTCGGAGAGGCTTGCCTCACGGCAATCGAGCCCGCACGACACAGTCCGGACCCCGAGGTGGCCGCACGCGCCGAGCACATCCGCATGGAGGTGTTCCTGTGCGGTCTCGACGCGGACCGCCTTGACCTCGTGCGAAGGCGCGAGGTCCGTCGCGAGGTCCTCGTGGACCCCGATGGATTCGAATCGCAGGCGATGACTTGTGCAAAGGAAGACGTCCCCTATCTGCTGTCACTCATTCGAGAGGAGGGAGTGGACCGGCGAATCCTCGCCACCGCATTGCGCAAGCTGAGCCTCGCACGGCTTGACGACCGGGAGCGGGCGCAGCTCGTCGCCATCCTCTCCCCCATCCTCCCCACGTCGAGTCTGGATGGCGCCTCCACATTGTCGTGGCGCGGCGTTCTGCTCTGGATCGAGCTGGACAGGCACGATGCGCTCCCGTGGTCCGAGACGGATCGCGCGAACATCCGGGCGGGTTGGGACCGGATGGCGACCTCCTGGGACGCGGAGCTCCGCAAGCGATTTGCCACCGAGCTGTCCCAGGCCAAGAACGCGGCAGCCCTCGAGGTCCTGGAGAGAATGGCGGCCGACCCCAGCGCCCGTGTTGCCATGTCCGCGATGCTGTCGATGCGCAACCGGCATTCGCCGCCCAGCCTGGATCAGTGGCGAGGCCTCTTCCTGCGCTCCAAGGACGACTGGGGGCCCCGCCTCCGGGCGGCCGAGGGCATGGCCCAGTGCGGGGAGCCCGAGGGACTCCGCTACCTCTTCGGTGTCTTTGAGGACGGGAGCCCAGAGGAACAAGGGGGCGCGACCCAGCTATTGCTGCCCCTCGTCGGGTTGCCCGAGCTGGATCACTACGGCGGATGGGGCGACCCCGAGGCAGACTACCGCAGGAGCCGCGAGCAACTCCTCGATTGGTGGAGCGACCATGGCGAGACGGCGCAGTGGGACGCGGAAAAGGGAATCTACCTCGAGAAGTGACTGCGACTCCCACCCGGAGAGTCTTGGTTGCTCCCGGTGTTCCCTCCTCGCTTGTCGATAGAGTGACGGGCACCTTTCAGGACACCACTCGTGCGCATTCAGCCTCTGGCCTTCGCGCTCATCCAGATGGGCTTGCTGCTCCGTCCTGTCGCGGCCCAGGCGGAGGAGGCCCCTCGAGTCGTCCATGTCCTCGTCGCCCTCTGCGACAACGAGCACCAGGGCATCGTCAAGGTCGGAAAGGCGATCGGGAACGGGCAGGACCCCGCGAACAACCTGTACTGGGGGGCGAAGTACGGGGTGAAGAACCACTTCAAGACGAGCGCCGACTGGACGCTGCTGCAGACCGAGAAGAACCCGCGCGAGCACGTGCTCGAACGACTCGTCTTCCGTCACGCCAGCCGAAACGTCCGGATCGTCGCGGAGGCCTATGACGGTCAGTTCATCTCGGACACTGTCTGGGACTTCCTCTGCGCCTCGGCGGGTCGGCTTCAGGCAGACGTGTCCGTGAAGGGTCCCGATGGGACCGTCTCGATCGTCCACGCGGGAGGCGCCTCCGACCTCATCGTCTACATCGGGCACAACGGGCTGATGGACTTCAGTTTCAAGGAGTACCCGAAGCAGGCCGACGACCGCCAGCGCAACGTGATCATCCTCGCGTGCGCGGCGAGGTCCTACTTCGACAAGCCCCTCCACGAGGCCGGCGCGTATCCAGTCGTCTGGACGACAAACCTGATGGCCCCCGAGGCGTACACGCTCAGGGACGCCCTCGATGGGTGGGTCTCGGGGGAGGAAAACGACCGGGTGCGCGAACGCGCGGCCGCGGCCTACCACCAGTACCAGAAGTGCGGCCTGAAAGCGGCCCGACGACTGCTGGTCACCGGCTTCGAAGAGTGACAGCGCCGCCGAGGGCAGGCCATGACGGCCTCAAACCGCTTGACCGACGCCCTCCGTTCACTATACTAGAGCGTTTCAACGACTTGCGGCGAGAGGTCTGGGATGCGTCGGCCCGTCGTCATCGGCAATTGGAAGATGCACGGGAGCCTCAAGGAGGCCGCCGCCCTCGCTGCGGGCATCAAGCGCAACCTCTTTGACCTGGCCGAGGTGGACATCGCCGTCTGCCCGCCGTTCCCCTACCTCCTCGACGTGCGGGACGAGATCGAGAACAGCCCAGTCAGGCTCGGCGCGCAGGACTGCTACTGGGAGCCCAAGGGCGCCTTCACCGGCGAGGTCAGCGTCCCCATGCTCAAGGACGCCGGGTGCGCCTACGTCCTCTGCGGCCACTCCGAGCGCAGGCACGTCCTGGGCGAGTCGAACGAGTGGGTCCGCAAGAAGGTCGCCGCCGTCCTCGCCGGGGGCCTCACCCCCGTCCTCTGCGTCGGCGAGAAGCTCGATGAGCGCGAGCGGTGGGCCACCGAGCACGTCGTCCGCGAGCACGTCGAGGAGGGGATGCGCGGGCTCTCCTCGCAGCAGGCCCAGGACGTCGTCATCGCCTACGAGCCCGTCTGGGCCATCGGCACGGGGAAGACCGCCACCCCCGACCAGGCGCAGGAGGTCCACGCCTTCATCCGCAAGACCCTCGGCCGCCTCTTCGGCGAGGGCGCCGCCCAGGCCATCCGGCTCCAGTACGGCGGCAGCGTCAAGCCCGACAACGTGGACGACCTCATGTCCCAGCCCGACGTCGACGGCGTCCTCGTCGGCGGGGCGAGCCTCGATGTCGAGAGCTTCACGCGGATCGCCAAGTTTCGCAGGAAGACCTAGGAGATCGTCATGTTGACCCTCACTCTGCTCGCGGCGAGCTGGTCGGGCTTCTTCATGAGCCTGACCACGACCGTGTTCTGCCTCGTGTGCGTCCTCCTCGTCCTCCTCGTGCTCCTCCAGCCGGCCCACGGCGAGGGGCTCGCGGGGGCCTTCGGCGGGGGAGTCACAGATACGTTCTTCGGCACCAAGGCCCTCTCGTACGCCTGGAAGCTGACGATCGGCCTCGCCATCACCTACATCGTCCTCGCCGTCGTCCTGTGCAAGTTCCCGCCGGAGAAGTCGACCGGGTCCCTCACAGAGCAGCACAAGGATAAGTAGTCGCCCATGCGAAGCATGACCGGCCACGGCCAGGCGCGGTGGAAGGAGGGACCCGACGCGGTCGAGGTCCAGCTCCGTTCCGTGAACCACCGCTTCTTCAACCTGCGCTTGCGCGGGCCGGAGGCCTTTGCGTCCCTCGAGGCTGGCCTCCAGGAGGTCCTCCGTCGCTGGGTCACGCGCGGCAGCGTCGAGATGGAGCTGAGGGTCGAGGAGGCCGTGCGTCCCGAGTCCGTCCAGGTCGACGTCGACCTCGCGGCGGCCTACGAGCGCCGCTTCGGCGAGATCGCCGCCCGCTCCGGTCGCTCCGATCGCCTCTCCCTCGACGCCCTCTCCGCCCTGCCGGGCGTGGTCGCGACCCGGTCCGACGACGCCTCCCGCGCCGAGCGGGCCTGGCCGGTCCTCCAGAAGCTCGTCGACGAGGCGGGCCGCGACCTCGTCGCCGCGCGCGAGCGCGAGGGGGAGCGCCTGAGGCTCGCCCTCACCGCGCAGCTCGAGAAGATCCGCGGCCTCGTGGCCCAGGTGGCGAAGCTGACCCCCGACGTCGTCGAGGCCCACAAGAAGCGGCTGACGGAGCGGATCCGCGTCCTCGTCCCGTCGAGCGTGCCCGTCTCCGCGGACGACCTCGCGCGCGAGGTGGCCCTCTTCGCAGACCGCTGCGACATCTCCGAGGAGATCCAGCGGATCGGATCGCACATCGACGAGTTCCTCCGGATCACGGGCGAGGGGGCGGACGTCGGACGGCGGCTCGACTTCCTGACGCAGGAGATGCTGCGCGAGGCGAACACGATCGGATCGAAGGCGAACGACGCGCGGATCGCCCACCGCGTCGTGGAGGTCAAGACCGAGATCGAGAAGGTCCGCGAGCAGGTGCAGAACATTGAATAGGGTCCCCGAAGGCAGGATCGTGGTCCTCTCCGGCCCCTCCGGGGTGGGGAAGACGACGATCTCGGAGAGGCTGAGGGCGGAGTTCCCGCTCTTCTGCTACTCCGTCTCCGCGACGACGCGGCCGGCGAGGACGGGGGAGGAGCACGGTCGGGACTACTTCTTCCTCTCCCAGGAGGAGTTCGAAAACGGGATCCGCGAGGGGGCCTTCGCCGAGTACGCGGCGGTCTTCGGGAACCTGTACGGCACGCCGAAGAAGGTCCTCCTCGAGGCGATGGCGAAGGGGCGCGTGCCGCTCCTCGACGTCGACGTCCAGGGGGCGGAGAGCCTCCGGGCGAACGGCTTCGGCGGCGTGTACATCTTCGTGCTCCCGCCGAGCATCCAGGACCTCAGGGCGCGGCTCGACCGCCGTGGGACCAAGCGGACGGAGCTCGACCGCCGCGTGGCGGAGGCGGAGCGGGAGATGCAGTCGGCCGCGCGGTACGACTACCGCGTCGTGAACGATGATCTTGAGAAGGCGTATCGCGAAATTCGGGAGATCCTGAGGAAGGAGCTCCCTGGACTGGAGCCCCGAGAGAAATCGGCGTAGGAGACACCATGGACACCCGACAGATGATCGACGAGTGCGTCCGCAAGTGCGGAGGCCGTTTCAAGCTGACCGTCCTGCTGCAGAAGCGCATCCAGGAGCTGAACAAGGGGGCCCAGAAGCTCGTGGAGTCCGAGGGGGCGGTCCTCCTCGACATCGCCCTCATGGAGATCATCGCGGGGAAGATCTCGCTCGTCCCGGACGAAGAGCCGAAGCTCTCGACGTAGACCATGGGACTCGAAGGACGCGAGATCGTGGTCTGCGTGACCGGCTCCATCGCGGCCTACAAGGCCGCGGAGCTGGTGTCGGACCTCACCAAGCGCAAGGCGCGCGTGTCCGTGGTCATGACGAAGGGGGCGCAGCAGTTCGTCGCGCCCCTGACGTTCGAGACGCTGTCGCACAACCACGTCGTGACGGACAGCTTCGAGCGCGAGGTCTTCTTCTACCCGACGCACACCTCGCTCGCGGAGCGGGCCAACCTCGTCGTCGTGGCCCCCGCGACTGCGAACATCCTGGGGAAGATCGCCCACGGGATCGCGGACGACCCGGTGAGCACGTTCCTCCTGGCCGCCACCTGCCCGATCCTGCACGCCCCGGCGATGAACGAGAACATGTGGAAGAACGCCATCGTGCAGGAGAACGTGGCGAAGCTCCGCCGCCTGGGCCACCGCTTCGTCGACCCCGAAGAAGGCCCTCTTGCCTGCGGGATCGTAGGGTGCGGGAGGTTGGCGGCCACGCCAGCCATCCTCGCCGCCATCGAGTCGCTCCTGGCCTAGCCCTCCGGCAGATCAGCCCCCTCTCCGGCCGATAAAACCACGGGGGACGATCCGCTTCGAGAGATGCACGATGAAATCACCAAACCCGGTCTCCGGCCTCGATAAGGCCCGCGAAATCGCCGGTCTCGTCCTCCTGTTGGGCGGGATGTTCCTCTTCGTCGCCCTGGTCACGTTCAGCCCGGGCGACCTCCCCTCGATCTCCTATCCGCCGACCGATCCGACCGCGAACAAGGGCGGGAAGGTCGGCGCCGCCATCGCAGGGACCCTGTTCCTGCACTTCGGCGTCACCTCCTACCTCCTGACCGGCCTACTCGGGTTCTGGGGGCTCCTCCTGTTCCTCAAGAAGGCGGTCGCCGACGTCATCATCAAGTCGGTCGCGGTCGTGCTCGTCGTCCTGGCGGGGTGCGTCTTCGCGTCCATGGTGACCGGCCAGGCCTTCGGCCAGAGCGCCCTGTCCCGCAGCATGACGAGCCTCGGGGGGCTCTACGGCGACGCCATTGCCCGCGTCCTCAGGTCGTACCTCGGTCCGATGGGGAGCTACCTCTCGCTCTTCGTCTTCACGTGCCTCGCGATGGTCCTCGCCACCGATTGGCTCGTGCTCCAGGGCATCCTCTCCGTCTGGAAGGGGCTTGCCTTCGTCATGGGAGGCGCGATCGCCGTCGGATCGACCGGCGTCGAGGCCCTCTCCAAGAGCAAGAAGGTCGCGACGGCCCTCTGGGACAACCGTCCGAAGGGGATCACAAGGCCGATCGTCGCGCCCCCGGCCCCCCCGCCCGTCGATGACGAGGAGGAGGAGGACGAGCTGCCGCCGCTCCCGCCGCCGCCGCGCGAGAGGCAGACGACAGTCGAGCGGCGTCCGGCCCCGGTCCGCGAGGCGGAGCCCGACCGCGATCCCGAACCGCGCCCCGCGCCCAGGCCGGCGCCCAAGCCGCGTGAAGCGCGCGTCGTCATCCGCCGCGAGGGGCTCCCGTCGCTCGACCTGCTCGAGGAGCCCAGGGAGTCGAGCCGCCCCGCGGACGACCGGGACATCGAGGAGCGGAAGGAGACCATCGAGCGGACCCTCGCGAGCTTCGACCTGGAGGCGCGCGTCGTCGGCCACGAGCGGGGCCCCGTCCTCACGATGTACGAGCTGGAGATGGCGGCGGGGATTCGCGTCCACCGCATCGTCGGGATGGCGGACGACCTCACGATCGCCCTCAAGGCCCCGTCGGTCCACATCGTCGCGCCGATCCCGGGCAAGAACACGATCGGGATCGAGGTCCCGAACCGCGTCAAGGAGCTGGTCCACCTCCGCGACGTGATGTCCCAGGGGGCCGAGCCCGCGCAGCACATGCACCTGCCGCTCTACCTGGGCAAGGACGCGGCGGGGCGCGTCTGCGTGCGCGACCTCCAGGAGATGCCGCACCTCCTCATCGCCGGGACCACCGGGTCGGGGAAGTCGGTCTGCCTCTCGGCGATCATCCTCAGCCTCACGATGAACCGGACGCCCGACGAGCTGAAGATGATCATGATCGACCCGAAGATGGTCGAGCTGTCGATGTTCCGCGACATCCCACACCTCCTCGCTCCGGTCGTGACCGACATGAAGAGCGCGCCGGTCGTCCTGGAGTGGGTCGTCCGCACGATGGAGGAGCGGTACGAGCTGTTCCGCCGCGTGGGCGTGAAGAAGATCGAGACCTACAACCAGCTCGGCGAGAAGAAGGTCCGCGAGCGCCTGGCCGAGGACGGCGAGGAGCCGCCGGAGGTCCCCGCCCTGCTGCCGTACATCGTGGTGATCATCGACGAGCTGGCCGACCTGATGATGGTCGCCGCGCGCGAGGTCGAAGGGGCCATCACGAGGATCGCGCAGAAGTCCCGCGCGGTCGGGATCCACCTCGTCCTGGCCACCCAGCGCCCGAGCGTGAACGTGATCACGGGGCTCATCAAGTCGAACATGCCGGCGCGCATCAGCTTCAAGGTCCCGTCGAAGGTCGACAGCCGGACGATCCTGGACCGGAACGGCGCGGAACGCCTCCTCGGGCAGGGAGACATGCTCCTCCTCCTGCCCGGCATGATGGACCTCGTCCGTGCGCAGTGCACGCTGGTCCTCGAGAAGGAGATCAAGGACGTCGTCGACAAGCTGCGCGACCTGGGCGTGCCGATCTTCGACAAGGAGCTGACCGGCGTCGCCGAGGCCGGCGCGAGGCTCGACGGGGAGGAGATCACCGACGAGCTGTTCGACCAGGCGTCGCGGATCGTCCTGGAGTCGCAGCGCGGCAGCGTCTCGCTCCTCCAGCGCAAGCTCGAGATCGGCTACACCCGCGCGGCGCGCCTCATGGACATGATGGCGCAGGTCGGTCTCGTCGGCGAATACAAGGGCTCGAAGGCCCGCGAGGTGCTCTACTCCCTCGAGACGTGGGAAGGTCTTAAGGCAAAGGGAGACGGCGAGTAGGTGGTCTGGTAGCATCCCCCCTTCGACGGGAGGGGGAGATGGGACGGATCGCCACGCTCGCCCTGGCGCTCTCGGGCCTCGCGCTCGCCGCGGACCCGCTTCCGTACGAGAGCCGCCTCTTCGCGACCGGGGACGGCCAGGAGCTGACCGTCTCGCTGACGCTCTCCTGCGACGGCGTCTCCTGGGACTCCCCGTGGGACACCTCCGCCGTCGTCACGGTGAAGATCGACGGCGCCTGGCACCACGACGTCGTGGTGCACTCGCCGCGCGTCGAGCACAGCTTCCCGACGGGGCCGCTCTCCGAGGGCCCGCACCAGATGCGCGTCGAGCTCTCGCGCGAGAAGTCGCCCGCCGAGCAGGCGCAGGTCGTCGTCGAGGACAGCTCCGCCGAGGACGTCGGGCGCCGCGAATGGCTGCGCCGCTCGCCGATCTTGTTCGGCCGGCCGCAGTCGTCGGGCTCGAAACCGCTCAACGCGCGGAGCGACGTCCCGATGCTGATGTACGTGACCGAGTCCAGGCGCGAGGACGGCATGGAGTACGAGTACAGCGTCGTCTGGAGCAACGAGGACGGGGGGACGGGGGTCTTCGCGCCCATCCTCATGGCCCGGTACGGGAGGACGACCGACATCGAGTGGGTGTACCGAGTGCGGATCGGCGACGATGGCGAGGTCCTGAGGGAGGTCTTCCAGGCCGCGGGGCATGGGACGCGCGTATTCACGGGGCTCCGGGTGGGGGACCATCCGGCGCTCCAGGTCTCCACCGACAACAACAACCTGAGGCAGGTCGATCCAGGCAAGGAGCCGGCGAACGGACTGCGGTTCGCGATGACGCCGGTCCTGTGGGAAGACGAGGGGCCGCGGGAGAGGGTGATGGACGCTCACCCGTGGACCTACCGAATCGCCTGGCAGGAGATGACGCGCGAGAAGGGCCCCTTTGGGGCGAAGGCCGAGTCGACGGGGGACGCGAAGACCGCGGCGCTCGGGGACGTGAGGGACTACCTGATGGTGGACGTCGACCTGGTGTCCCCCGCAGGCGCGAAGTGGCGGCTCGGTGCGCGCGTGGACGGGGAGTGGTACTGGAGCGACCATGGGCTCGCGCTGGGGGCCTATGAGGGCTCCGGGTGGGGGAGGACGGCGATCGAGCTGCCTCCGGGGACGTCGTCCGAGGCCATCGAGGCGGTAATGGCGAGGGTGAGCGGGATTCAGAAGGGGAGCCGCGCGACGCTTCGTGAGCTTAGCGCCTTCCGCCTGGATGCCGAGTTCTGGCCGGGGAAGCCCATTGTGGAGGTGGCGCCCGAGGCGAAGCTCGGCGGGGACTCATTGGAATACGAGTGGGTTCGGTAGTGCAGGCGGTGGGTTTTAACACGAAGACACGAGGGCACGAAGGGCTACTCCTTCGTGTTGAAAGCCCGCCGCCCGACTACTCAAGCCTCCCGAGCAAGCGGAGCAGGCCGTCCAGGATCGTGTACGGGTGCGGCGGGCACCCTGGGATGAACAGGTCCACGGGGACCACGCTCGACGCCCCGTTTAGCGCCTCCGGATGGTCGATGTACGGTCCCCCGGAGATCGCGCAGGCCCCCACGGCGATGACCACCTTCGGCGAGGGGACGGCGTCGTAGGTCTCCCGAAGCGCCGACTCCATGTTCTTGCTCACGGGCCCGGTGATCAGCAGCCCGTCCGCGTGCCTCGGCGACGCCACGAACTGGATCCCGAACCTCCCCAGGTCGAAGACGACCGTGTTCAGCACGTTGACGTCCGCCTCGCAGGCGTTGCACCCCGCCGCGCTCACCTGCCTGAGCTTGAGCGACCTGCCGAAGAGCGCCCTCGCCTTCTCGTCGAGCGCCTTGGCGAGCTGAAGCCCCTTCCCGGTGAGCACGAGGTCCTCGCGCTGCCTCGTCGCCAGCCTCCAGTCGGCCGTGTACCTCACCGCGTCCTGCGGGCAGGCCTCCATGCAGTCCGCGCAGAAGAGGCACCTCCCCAGGTCGAGCCTCGGTCCCGACGGGCCGAACGCAATCGCCTGCGTCGGGCACGCCTCCTCGCACGACTTGCAGCTCGTCGGGCACCGTGCCGGGTCGATCTCCGGCCGCCCGCGGAAGCGGTCGGGCAAGGTCGGGTCCACGGCGGGGTAGGGCCCCGTCGTGTATCCCTGACGCATCCGTTCCAGCAGCGCCCTCAGCATTACAGGTCGTGCCCGCAATAGGACAGGTTGAAGCTCTTGTTGCAGAGCGGGAAGTCGGAGATCTGCTGCCCGCGGAGCGCCATCGCGAGGCCGCTCCAGTTGTGGAACGAGGGGTCCACGACCTTGTACGCCGCGAACCGCCCGTCGCGCCCAGTGGCCGCCACGTGGCAAACCTCGCCGCGCCACCCCTCGACGAGCGAGACGACCAGGCGGTCCGGCTCGAGCGGCCCGGCCTTCCCCATCGTCTCCCCCGACGGGAGGGCCTTCACCTGGTCGCGGATGAACCCAATCGACCGCTGGACCTCCATCCACCGCACGTACGCCCTGGCGAACACGTCCCCCGTGTGCCACGACGACACCGGCACCTGCGTGAAGCTCCAGATCCCCGTCGGGTGGTCCCTCCGCACGTCGCGCTCCACCCCGCACGCCCTCGCCGAGGGCCCGACCAGGCCGAGCGCGAGGCAGTCCTCCCTGGACACCGTGCCCGTGTCCTCGAACCGCGCGACGACCGACGGCGTCTTCCACAGCAGTTCCACGGCCCCCTCGACGTCGCGCGCCGCCTTCTCAAGCCGCTCCGAGAGCTGCGCGGCGCGGTACGGCTCCAGGTCGAACCGGACCCCTCCCGGGCGTAGCCACCCGCGGCCGAAGCGGTTCCCGCACACGAGCGCCGTCAGGTTGAGGAACTCGCCACGCAGCCTCCCGCAGTACGATGCGGTCGGCAGGTACGCCACGTCGTTCGCCAGGGCCCCGAGGTCGCCCGTGTGGTTCGCGAGCCGCTCCAGCTCGAGGGCCACGCCTCGAAGGATGTGAGCCCGCGCCGGGACGCGCGTCCGCGAGAGGGCCTCCACGGCATGGCAGTAGGCCGTCGTGTGGCCGATTGTCGTGTCTCCCGCGAGCGTCTCCATGTAGTGGACGGTCCGCGGCGTCGGTCCGCCAACGAGGGCGCGCTCCACGCCCCGGTGCTGGTACCCGAGCGAGATCTCGAGGTGGAAGACGTCCTCGCCGTGGCATTGGAAGCGGAAGTGCCCCGGCTCGATGACCCCCGCGTGGACCGGCCCGACGGCGACCTCGTGGACCTCCTCCCCCTCCACCCGGTAGAAGTTGCGGTAGCCGGGGTGGCGGCGGACCGGCTTCAGCCACGGGTGTCCCTCCGGCATCACGCCGTGCTGCTCCCAGACCTCCCGCTCGAAGAGCTGGGCCTGGGGGCACTCGGGGGCGAGCGCCGGGTACGACTTCTCGACGTCCGCGGCGAGGAGCTTGAGCGCGGCGCCGTGGTCGTCCGCGACCACCGCGTACAGGCGGACCCGTCCGTCGTGGGGCACGCCGAAGAGGGCCGCGATCCGGCCCCCCTCCTCGACCTCTCCCAGGACCACGTCGCGGAAGACGTCGGAGGGGTAATTCGGCACGTCGGCAAGCGGGACCGCCTCGGCGTTGCGGATGGCGAGTGTCACGGCGACCCTCCCATCGAGCGGGCCGCCTCGTGGAGCGCGTCGAGGAGGCGCTGCGGGATCCAGAGGCCGAGGACCAGGACGATCGTCGCGAGCGCGGCGGGGGAGGCGATCGACAGGGCGGGCTCGCTGCGCGCCCCGAGGTGGAACTCGGCAGGCGCCGCCCCCTGCGCCATGCGCAGCACCGCGGTGGCCATCCCGATGAAGATGAGCGCCAGGAAGACGAGGTACGCCGCGGCCACCACGCCGCGCCCCGCGTCGAGGGCCGCCTTGAGGATGGTGAACTCCGAGAGGAACGGCCCGAACGGAGGCGACCCCGTGATCGCGAGGAACCCCATCACCCAGAGGACCCCCGAGACCGGCAGGACGCGGATCGCGCCCCGGACGTCGTCGCACGCCTTCGAGTGGTACGTCGCGAGAAGGTTGCCCGCCACGAGGAAGAGCATCCCCTTCGTGAAGGAGTGGTTGACGGCGTGGAGGAGCGATCCGAACGTCCCGACGCCGCCGAGGCCGACGCCGAGGGCGAGGATCCCCATGTGCTCGACGCTCGAGTAGGCGAGCATCCGCTTGTAGTCGGGCTGGCCCAGGATGAAGACGGCCGCGACGCCCATCGAGAGGAGGCCGAGGACGACCAGGATCTCCTGCCCGAACGAGGCCAGCCCCGCCGCAACGAGGACTTGCTGCATCCGCAGGATCCCGATGAAGGCGCAGTTGAGCAGCGCGCCGGAGAGGAGCGCCGAGACCATGCTGGGCGACTCGCTGTGGGCGTCGGGGAGCCAGGTGTGGAGCGGGGCGAGCCCCATCTTCGTGCCGTAGCCGACGACGAGGAAGATGAACGCGGCCTTGAGCCACGCCGGGTCGAGGTCCTTCGCGTGCTTCAGCAGGTCGCGGAGCGACAAGTCCGCCTGGTGCCCCATCGTGTCGGTCGCGGAGACCGCCAGGAAGAAGACGCCGAGGAGGGCGAGTGCGATCCCGACGGAGCACAGCAGGAGGTACTTCCAGGTCGCCTCGAGAGACCTCGGATGGCGGTGGAAGTAGATGAGCGGCGCGCTTGCGAGCGTGGTCGCCTCGACCGCCACCCACAGGAGCCCGAAGCGCTGGCAGCAGCAAACGAGCGTCATCGCGGCGAGGAAGAGGAGGAGGCAGCCGGTGAAGGTCGCCTCCGGGGCGTTCGCGAAGACGAAGCCGGTCTCGAGGTCCTTTCGAGAGCCGTGTCCCTCCCGTCCGAGGTACCCGACGCCGTAGACGGCCGCCGCGACGAAGAGGACGCTCGTGGTGCCGAGGAAGAGGAGCCCGATGCCGTCGAGCTGGAGCCAGCCCCCGAGCGTCGACGCGGGGCGGACGTTCCAGCACGCCGCGGTCATCCCCAGGTGCGCGAACGCCGTCAGAGCGAGGATCGCCCGCCTCGGCGCGTCCCACCGGAGGACGAGCGCCAGGAGGCCCGCGATCGTCGGGACCAGGATGAGGGCGGCGATCATTCGTGCCAGTCCTTGAGCGCGGACAGCCGGTCGACGTCGATGTGGTCGAACTCCCGGTTGATGTGGAAGATGATGATCCCCATCACGAACACGGCGACGAAGACGTCGAGGAGGACGCCCAGCTCGACGATGAGAGGCGCCTCCTGCGCGAGCGAGACGCCGAAGGCGAAGATCCCGTTCTCGATGACGAGGTATCCGAGGACCTGCGTGAGCGCCTTCCGTCGCGAGATGATCAGCAGGAGGCCCACGAGGATCGTGTGGAACGCGACGGGGACCAGGAGGTCGGACGCGACGCCGCCGGGGATGGGCAGGCGCCGTCCGATCCAGAGCGACGCGCCGAGGAGCAGGACGGCGAGCAGCAGGGAGAGCGTGTAGCCGATGAACGGCTCCATCTCCCTCCTCACCTCGGCGTCCCGTAGGGCACGGTTCAGGAGGGCGGGAAAGGCCACGCCGCGGAGCCCGATTCCTGCGCCGGCGAGCACGAACGTCCTCCACGTGAAGTGGTCGTGCGCGAAGAACGGGAGGAAGCCGAGGACGATCCCCTGGATCGCCGCGAATCGGATGCAGGCGGTCAGTCGGCTCGACCCGAGCAGCATGAGGCTCGTGAGCACCAGCACGGCCAGGATCGAGTCGATCCAGACGGTCATTTCATCACCAGCACGAACGCCAGGGCCGACATCGCCCCGGCCCCGACGAGGAACTGGGGCACTCGGTAGAGGCGGAGCCTCGCCATGGACGACTCGATCGCCCCGATCGTCACGCCGAGGAGGCCCATCGCGACGAGCGAGAGGAGCCCGTCGCCGAACCAGCCGACGCGGAGCGGGAAGACCACGCCGACGAGGAGCGACCCGAGGAGCCACAGCTTGATCGCGGCGCCGTAGAGGATGAAGGCGAAGTCGGGGCCGCCATGGTCGAGCACCATCACCTCGTGGATCATCGTCAGCTCGAGGTGCGTGTTCGGGTCGTCCACGGGGACGCGGCTGTTCTCCGCGAGCGTCACCACGAGGATCGCGACCGCCACGAGTCCAAGCGCGGGCCCGTGGGCGGCCCAGAGGGCCCCGTTCACGTTGTCGTAGATCCCCGAGAGCGAGAAGTGCCCCGTGGCCCGCGTGAGGGCCGCCACGGCGAGGAACAGCGACGGCTCCGCGAGCGCGCCGAACTGCGCCTCGCGGCTCGCGCCCATCCCCTCGAAGGCCGACCCCGTGTCGAGCGCCGCGGCCATCGTCGCGAACCGCGCCAGCCCGAGGAGGTACGCCACGAGCACGACGTCCCCCGGAAAGGCGAGGAGGCCCGGCGCCCCCCCGAGCGGGACCACGAGCGCCGCGAGGACGATCGCTCCGAGCCCGACCATAGGCCCCGCGCGGAAGACCCACGTCGTCGTGCGGCTGTACGTCGCCCCCTTCCGCAGCAGTTTCCACACGTCCCAGTAGACCTGGAGGAGCGGCGGCCCCTGGCGGCCGGCGAAGAAGGCCTTCGTCTTGTTGACGATGCCCAGGAGGAGTGGGGACAGCGTCAGCGCGAAGAACGCGTTCATCGCAGCCTCCAGACGAGGAGCGCCATGAGCGTCAGCGCGATGTAGAGCACGTACAGGTGCACTCCGCCGTGCTGGAGCCAGCGGAACCGCCCGAGACTCGACTCGATCGCCGCGAAGATCGGCTCGTACCCCTTCTCGCGGACGGCGTCCGGAGTCTCGCTCGAGAACGTCGCCGCCTTGGGGAAGGGCCCGACGGGCGGTTCCACGCGCGTCCGCGTCCCGAGCAGCATCTGGTAGAACCCCGTCGCCGGCTGCGCGAACGAGGAGGCCGTGTACTGCATCCGCGGCGTCGGGTAGAGGTAGCCGCACCCCCACGTGGGGGCCTCCGTCACCGTCCTCCCCGCGAGCAGGCGGCGTCGGACCGCGACGAGGGCGCCCACGACCGCCAGCAGCCCAAGCCCGGCGGCGGTCGCCTTGGCGAGCGCCGCCGTCCCCTTCGACAACGGGGCGCGCGCCTGCCCGACGGCGATCCCCGTGGGCACGGCGATGACCGGTGCGAGGCGGTCCGCGAGGAGGGGCGCCGTGAGCCCGACCGCGACGCACGCCCCTGCCAGGATCGCCATCGGCCACCTCATCGACGCGGGGGCCTCGTGCGCGTGTTCCGCCTCCGTGCCGCGCGGCGATCCGAGGAACGCCACGCCGAACGCCTTGAGGAAGGCGTACGCGGCGAGCGCCCCCACGAGCGCCAGGGCCGCGACGGCGAGGAGGGCGGGCACGGCGACCCCGACGGACGCCTTGGCCCCCGCCTGGAGCAGTCCATAGTAGATCAGGAACTCGCCGGCGAACCCGTTGAGCGGGGGGAGGGCCGAGATCGCCGCGGCGCCGACGAGGAACGTCGTTCCCGTCCAGGGCATCTTCTTGAGGAGTCCCCCCATCCGGTCCAGGTCGCGCGTCCCGGTGGCGTGGAGGAGGCTCCCCGCCCCGAGGAAGAGGACCCCCTTCATGAGCGAGTGGTTGAGGACGTGCAGGAGCGCGCCGGCCGCGCCCACCGTGCAGATGGTCTGGGCGAACGCCTCCTCGGCGACCGTGCCTGTCGGCAGGGTCCTCGCGAGGAGCATGAGCCCGAGCCCCATCGCGACGATCCCGACGTTCTCGACGCTGCTGTAGGCGAGGAGCCGCTTGACGTCGCGTTGGGCAACGGCGTTCAGGATCCCGAGGACCCCCGAGAGGACTCCTACGCCCAGGAGCGTCACGCCCCACCAGGCGTCGGGGGCGCCCAGCCAGCCGAGCGTGCGGACGAGCCCGTAGATGCCGACCTTGATCATCACGCCCGACATCAGCGCGGAGACGTGGCTCGGCGCGGCGGGGTGGGCCTCGGGGAGCCACACGTGGAGCGGCAGGAGGCCCGCCTTCGTGCCGAACCCGACGAGCGCGAGGAGGAAGAGGGCTCCCGCGTGCGCGCCCGGCGTGAACTTGTCGAAATCCAACGTCCCGCTCGATCGCCCGAGGACGACGAAGAGGGCGAAGAGGAAGGCCGTTCCGAGGTGCGTGGCGACGAGGTAGGTCCACCCCGCCGAGCGGACCTCCTCCCGCTCGTCCTCGAACGTCACGAGGAAGTAGCTCGCGAGCGACATGGCCTCCCAGGCCACGAGGAAGAGCACGCCGTTCCGCGCGACGATCACGAGCGCCATGCTCGCGATGAGGAGGTGGAAGAAGAGCCACGATGCGCCTGTGGGGCGCTTGTCGCGATACGCGTCCATGTACCCCGCGCCGTAGACGGCGGCGAGGAGGGAGAGGACGAAGAGGGGCACGAGGAAGAACGCGGAGAGCGGGTCGACGGCGAGGTGGAACTCGCCGAAGGGGACGGACCAGTCGGCCCTCATCGTCAGCGTCGGCGCCCCTGCGAGCACGCGGAGGGCGGGGACGAGGCCGAGGACGCAGGCGACGACGGCCGAGGACGCGGCGATCCGCCCCGACATGCGCGGAAGGGACTGCGTCGCGCGGGCGAGGAGTCCTCCGACGACCAGGAGGGCGACGGCGAGGAGGAAGGGAGTCACGGCGTCGCCTGCCCGCCGGCGGGCTCCGTCGCGGCCGTCGCGCTCGCGGGTTCGAGGCGGCGGACCGCGTCGAGGATCTCCTCGCGCGTCCCTTCCTTCTTGAGCATCCCCTTGAAGTCCCCGTCGCGGAGGACGAACGCCAGCCTGGACAGGAGGTGCAGGTGTGCCCGCACGGTCGGGCTGACGAGCGTGAAGAGGATCCGCACGGGCTGGCCGTCGATGGCCCCGAAGTCGATCGGCCTTTCGAGGAAACAGAGCGTGATCGCGGGCTTGGGGACGCGGAGGACGATGGGGTTGCGGACGTGAGGGATGGCGATCGCGTCGCCGATCCCGGTCGAGCCGAGCGCCTCGCGTGCGAGGAAGATCTTCAGGAGGAACTCGCGGTCGACGTCCTCGGGGACCTTGAGGAGGTCGATCATGGAGCGGAGGACGGCCTCCCGGTCGTTGCCGCCGATCCTATAGTAGATGCCGCCCGCCTGGAGGGCCTCGGCGACGGACGGGAGGGGGGCGGTGCTCGCCTCCGGCTCGGCGAAGAGCTCGGGGGAGACGTTGATCCGCCGCGACGTGGCCCACTCAAGCAGCTCGGCTCGGTTGAATCGGTACTGGTCGTTGACACGGTACGCCGGCAGGCTGCCCTGGTTGATCCAGCGGTAAACCGTCTTCTCGGAGACGTTTAGGAACTTCGAGACGTCACGTACTGTGAGCTGCATAGGACACGATCTGGAATGTAGTCTCGGGGCCTGGAAAGCGCGAGACATGCTAGGAGCCGGGGGGAGGCAGGTCAAGGAATCGAGAGGAGCGGGCCCTCATGTCCGGGCAGGACGTTAGTTCATTGCCTGGAGGCCGGACCCCTCGCCGAAGCCGGACTCGACGAGGAGCTCGAGGGCGCGCACGGCGGCGGGGGCGTCCTGGCCGGAGGCCCTCACGACGATCGCCGATCCGAGGGACGCGGCAAGCGTGAGGACCCCGAGGATGTTCTTGGCATCCGTCTGCTGGCCGTTGCAGAAGAGGGAGATCTGCGCCCGATAGCGGCGGGCGAGGTCGACGAGCCGCTGGGCGGCCAGGACATGGAGACCGAGACGGTTACGTACGTACAGCATCCGCTCCGACATGGTTCTTTCGCCTCCTGGCGCCGCGTGCGACCCCGCTCCCGCGCCGCGACGTCGCCTCACGTGCAGCAACTGCAGTGCCAGCTCATCCCGATTTCACTCGGGCGGGGACATCGACGGAGACCGGCCGTGCGCCAGCACTTGGCGCGGGGGTCTCCGGGATAGTGCAAGAAGCGTGGGGCCCCGGATGTGCAAGCCCTTGCACCCCCCTGCGAACGCTTGCAGGGACGCGGCTACGACAGGCCCAGGGCACGCATCTTGTAGTGCAGCGTGCGGATGCTGACCCCGAGCGCATCCGCCGCGCGCTCGCGGTGGCCGCCGGAGAGCTCCAGCGCCCTGAGGATCGCCTCGCGCTCCGCCTCGCGCACCCTCTCCTTCAGGTCCAGCGTGTCGTTCAGCCGCGGGCTGCGCACCTCCTCGGGCAGGTCCTGGATCTCGATCGCCGAGCCAGGAGAGGTGATGACGAGGCGCTCCACGAGGTTCCGAAGCTGCCTCACGTTCCCCGGCCACGGGAAGGCGAGCAGCGCCTGCATGGCGGGGCCCGAGAACGTCCTCGCCGGACGGTCGTGCCGCGCGCAGAACTCCTGGAGGAACGCCGCCACCAGCACGGGCAGGTCCTCTCTCCGCTCCCTGAGCGGGGGGACCACGATCGGGATGACGCTCAACCGGTAGAAGAGGTCCTCCCGGAACCTCCCCTCCGCCACCGCCTCCCTCGGATCGCGGTTCGTCGCCGCGACGACCCGCACATTGACGGGGATCCGCGCGTGCCCCCCGACCCTAACGATCTCCCTCTCCTGCAGCACCCGCAGCAGGTCCACCTGGTTCTTCTCGGCGACCTCCGTGATCTCGTCGAGGAGCAGCGTCCCGCCGTCCGCCTGCTCGAAGAGTCCCCGTCGCTGGTGCGTCGCCCCCGTAAAGGCCCCCGCCTCGTGGCCGAAGACCTCGCTCTCGAACAGCGTCTCCGAGAGCGCCCCGCAGTTCACCGTGACGAAGGGCCGCCCCGCCCGCGGGCTCCTCTGGTGGATGAGTCGCGCGATCACCTCCTTGCCCGCGCCGCTCTCCCCCTGCAGGAAGACCGTCGCGTCGCTCGGCGCGACCTGGTCGACCGCCTGGATGACCCGCTTCATCGCCGTGCTCTCCGCGATCACCTCTCCCGCCTCCCTCCGGTCGCGGAGCTGCACCTTGAGGCGGCGGTTCTCGGCGATCAGGTGGAGCCGCTCGACCGCCTTGGCCACCTGCATCCGGAGCCGCTTGAGGTCCAGGGGCTTCGAGATGAAGTCGTACGCGCCCAGCCGCATCGCCTCGACCGCGCCATCCACGGTGCCGAACGCCGTGATCACCATCGTCACCGAGTCCGGCCAGGCCTCCCTCGCGGCGCGGAGCACCTCCAGCCCCCCGATCCGCCCCGGCATGCGGAGGTCCGTAATGACGACGTGGTACTCCTGCTCGCGAAGCCGCTCGATCGCCTCCTCGCCCGTCCCCGCGCAGGTCACCGCCACCTCGTCCCCCGCGAGGGCCTCGGCGAGCCCCTGGCGGATGTGGACCTCGTCGTCCACGAGCAGGAGTCGGTAGGAGGGGGACGGCATGTTACCCTCCTGTCGGTCGCGGCAGCGCGACGAAGAAGGTGGTCCCCGAGGCCCCGGTCTCGAAGCGGATCGACCCGCCGTGCTCGGCGACGATCCGCTGGGCGATCGGGAGGCCGAGCCCCGTGCCGGACTCCTTGGTGGAGTAGAACAGGTCGAAGACGTGCTCGCGGCACTCGGCGGGGATCCCCGTCCCGGTGTCGGTCACGCGCACCTGGACGGCGTCGGGGAGGACCTCGGCGCCGAGCGTCAGCGTGCCGCCGGGCGACATCGACTGGAGGCCGTTGAGCACGAGGTTGAGGAGGGCCTGCTGCACCTGCTCGGGGTCGACCTCGACGACGGCGGAGGCGGCCCCGTCGATCGCGCGCGCGACGGAGACGCCCTTCGACTCGCACTCCGCGCGGACGAGGACGAGGAGGGGGTCGACGACCTCCTCGACGCGGACGCGGCGGCGTTCGAGCGGGCGGGGGCGGGCGAACCGGATGAACCCCTCGATGATCCCGTTCAGCCGCTGGATCTCGGACTTCACGACCTGGAAGTAGCGCGAGGCGCGCTCCTTCTGCGCCTTGCCCGTGACCGACTCCTCGAGGAGCTGGAGGTTGATGTCGATCGCCGAGAGCGGGTTGCGGACCTCGTGGGCGACTCCCGCGGCGAGCGTCCCGAGCGCGGCGAGGCGTTCGGAGCGCCTCGTCTCCTCCTCCATCTCGCGCAGCCGCGTGACGTCGGCGACCTGCAGGACCGCGCCCGCGCGGGGGTCCCCCTCGGTGGCGAGGAAGCCTCCCTCGATGCGCAGCGTCCGTCCATCGCCGATGGGCATGTCGAACGGGGGGAACTCGCGGCCGCGGTCGATGAGCTCCTCGACGCGCTCCCTAAGCGAGGGGTACAGCGCGAGGACGTCTCCGTAGGGGCGCCCCTCGCTCGGGGCGGCGACGCCGAGGAGGCGGAGGGCGCGGTCGTTCATGGCGGTGACGGTCCCCTTCATGTCGACGGTGAGGAGGCCGATCGAGAGGGAGTCGAGGATGTCGTTGGCGTACTCGTGGAGGCGGACGAGGCGGAGGCTGGCGTGGGAGTAGGAGCGCCAGGTGACGAGGAGGGCGACGCCGCCGGCGATCCCGATGGCGGCGACGATGCCGAGGAGGTAGGCGTTGCGTTCGACGTCTCGGTCGAGGGCGGCGAGGCGGGGGTCGTGGGGGAGGGCTCCCTGGGCGATGAGGTCACCGAGCACGCGGCGTTGGCTGGAGAGGTGAAGGAGGAGGAGGCCGCAGAGGACGACGAGGGCGCACAGCTCTCCGACGAGGAGGGCCCGCACGGGGACCCAGCCTGGGACGTGTTGCCTCGGATGGAACCGGTACATCGAGTGGGTCCGTGTGGCAGGGCGCCGCAGTATACCGACGTTGTGAGTCGCTTCGCAAACGGCGCTGCAAGGCGTTGCACCCGAGTGCAACTCGTTGCAGCCCAGGCTCGCCGATGGTCGATGGCCGTCTCCGGTCCGCCCGTCTGCAAGGCGTGTGCTCAGCGAACGATCGGGCGTCGGCTCACCGCCCGGGAAAACTCGAGTCGATGGCACCGCGTTTGAATGTGCAATCCAATCGCCTCGGAGGATGGACATGATGAGCGCGGTTCCGACCCAGAAGCTCCTGACGGTCCAGCAGTCGGCCAGGCTCGCACGGGATGCTCGAGTCCTGCGTTCCCTGGGTCACTTGGGCCTGACCGTCCTCGACCTGGTCCACCGGCCCCTGGAAGGGGAGGAGGTCTCGAGCGAGTACCACGTCCGCGCATCGGACTCCGGCCAGTTGTTCCGGGCGTTGTACGAGCTGGAGAAGGCGGTCCCTGGCGTGGCGGTCTGCTCGCTGAGGCGTGTCGTGCGGGAGGAGGCGGTCGCGCGTCGTCCGGGGGCCCTGAGCTAGCATGGGACCGCTTCAGGTCAGGATGAGCATCCAGACGCGCGGGACCGCCGAGGACGTCGAGAGCATCCTCCGCTGCTTCGATCACCACGGGGCCTCGGTGGACGGCTGGGCGATCCGGGGCGTCGGGCAGACCGGGGTCTTGTCCGAGTTCGACGTCTCCTCTCCGGGCGCGCGCAGCCTCGACTGCGCGCTGCACGAGATCCGCGACCTACGCTCCGTCCTCGTCCTCTGGGTCGCGGACCTGGGCGTGGCGCGCGAGCCCGTGTGACGGCGCGGCCTCGGCTACACCCGCGGCAGCGCCCAGAGCTCCTCCAGCTCCCGCCCCGCCTCCGCCATGCCTTGAAGGGGCGGAGGCACGCGGATATCCTGAATGCGCGGCCGGATGACGGGGAGGTCCAGGTGAAGAGCGCCCGATACAGGTTCGTAGTCGTCTTCGACTCCGAAGACGACGGCAGGATCATCGCAAGCGCTCCCGGAATCCCGGGGGGACACGTCTACGGCCGGACGCGCGCGGAGGCGCTGCGCCGGCTCCGATCGGCGCTTCGATTCTACGTTCGCGAGGCCCTCGGGAAGGGACACTGCCCTCGCCCGCAGTCCCGCGCCGCCGTGGCCGAAATCGAAGTCGTGGCCTGACCCATGTCGCGGCCCGGTCAGGTCAAGGCGCGTGAGCTTCTGCGCACACTCGAGCGAGCGGGCTTCCTCGTTGTGCGGATTCACGGCAGTCACCGGCTCCTGAGGCACCCCTCCGGACGGACGCTCCTTTTCGCGATCCACGACCGTGAGTCGGTCGGACCCAAGCTGCTCTCGCGCATCCTGAAGGAGGCCGGGCTGACCCTCGAGGAATTCGAACGGCTGAAGTAGGCAGACCTGACTGGAGCCGATCGGGTCGACGCTCCAGACTATGTCTCGGGCGCTGGCGCGGGGGCGCCCCCCTCGATCTGCCTGATCGCCGCCGTGGCGGCCTTCTTCACGCCTGGGGCAGAGTCCTGCAACAGCATCTCCAGCGCGGGGAGCGCCGGCTTGCCGCGCGCGTTGAACATCGCGAGCAGCTCGCATATCGCCTGGCGACCGCGTTCGTCCTGCTCCGCGAGCGACTTCACGAGCGCGGGCACCGCGGGGTCGCCGATCCCCAGCACCGCGATCAGCGTTGCCACGCGGACGCTCTTCCGCCCGTCCTTCGCGATGTTGACCAGGAGAGGCACCGCAGCGGGGCCCGCGTGCGTCAGCGCCTGCTGCGCCGCGAATTGGATGATCCGCTGCTCCTCCTGCAGCCCCTTGACGCAGGCGTTCACGACGCGCGGGTCCCTCGGCGCCAGCGCCGACAGGCAGTCGATCGCCGCGGCCCGGACCATCGCCTGTTCGTCCTTGAGCATCCTGGCCACGCGGACCAGGATCGCCTCCTCCGCCTTCCCGCCCGCGGCGAGCTGCCGAAGCGCCGCGACGCGAACCTCGGGGTCCGCATCGGCCAGGGGGGCCAGGGGATCGGCGGGGGCGGTGCTCGTGAGGGTCTCCTGGAATCGCCCCCAAGATATCACCTCCGGGGGATTTTCTGTAATTCCGGCCATCGAGACCCATACAGGATGGTAGAGGGGGATCGATCGGTCTTGACCGGCCTGCTCCCCGCCCTAGAATCGTGACGCCCCGAAGGAGGCCCCCCATGGGAGAGGAAGCCCCTCCCACGCAAGCCCTTGGGAAGGGGAACACGCCCAACACCGAGCCGACCGTCGCCCCGACGCGCTTCGGCCACGTCGTGCTCAAGCGGGCGCTCGGCCGAGGGGGGATGGGCGAGGTCCACCTCGGCTTCCACGAGGGGCTCCAGAAGGAAGTCGCGGTCAAGCTCCTCCCGGAACTCCTCCAGGGCGGGGAGCTGACGGAGCGGTTCCTGCGCGAGGCCCGCGTCGCCGCCCTCCTCGACCACCCCTCGATCGTCCGGGTGCTCGACGTCGGGAAGGAGAACGGACGGATCTACATGGTCCTGGAGTACGTCGAGGGGCAGGACCTGGAGGCGTACGCGCGCGCCCAGGGAGGAGCGCTCGACGTCCCGGAAGCGCTCCGCCTCGTGGGCCAGGCGGCGCGCGGGCTGGCGTACGCGCACGGGCAGGGCGTCGTCCACCGCGACATCAAGCCCGCGAACCTGATCCGCCGCGCGAGCGACGGCCACGTGAAGGTCCTCGACTTCGGCCTGGCGCGGGCGGAGGGGATGTCGCAGCTAACGGCGGCGGACCAGGTGATGGGGACGCTGCCGTTCATGTCGCCGGAGCACCTCCAGGGCAAGCCCGGGGCGGCCTCGGACGTCTACTCGCTCGG